>NZ_CP015231.1:0-272500 GCF_000376545.2 Tritonibacter mobilis F1926 | reverse complement strand
CCTCCGGCTAAGGCCCCTAATTCATGGCTAAGTGGGAAAGCAGGTGGGATGTCCAAAACAACCAGGAGGTTGGCTTAGAAGCAGCCATCCTTTAAAGATAGCGTAACAGCTCACTGGTCTAAATAAGACGTCCTGCGGCGAAGATGTAACGGGGCTCAAGCCATGAGCCGAAGCCGAGGATGCACATAGTGCATGGTAGCAGAGCGTAGTGTGACATAGAACAGCTCCTCCTTAACGCCTTCGGGCGTATTGGAGGAACAGTTCTTTCGATGAAGCGGGCGCGTGAGCGATCCCGTGGAGAGATCACTAGCGAGAATGATGACATGAGTAGCGACAAAGAGTGTGAGAGACACTCTCGCCGAAAGTCCAAGGGTTCCTGCTTAAAGCTAATCTGAGCAGGGTAAGCCGGCCCCTAAGCCGAGGCCGAAAGGCGTAGGCGATGGGAACCAGGTTAATATTCCTGGGCCAGGAGGATGTGACGGATTGCGAAGGTAGTTTGCTCTTATCGGATTGAGCAGGCTGCTGAGCAGTCCCTGGAAATAGCCCTCCATCAGACCGTACCCTAAACCGACACAGGTGGACTGGTAGAGAATACCAAGGCGCTTGAGAGAACGATGTTGAAGGAACTCGGCAAAATACCTCCGTAAGTTCGCGAGAAGGAGGCCCGGGTCCTACGCAAGTGGAATCCGGGGGCACAAACCAGGGGGTGGCGACTGTTTATTAAAAACACAGGGCTCTGCGAAGTCGCAAGACGACGTATAGGGTCTGACGCCTGCCCGGTGCCTGAAGGTTAAAAGGAGGGGTGAGAGCTCCGAATTGAAGCCCAGGTAAACGGCGGCCGTAACTATAACGGTCCTAAGGTAGCGAAATTCCTTGTCGGGTAAGTTCCGACCTGCACGAATGGCGTAACGACTTCCCCGCTGTCTCCAACATCGACTCAGCGAAATTGAATTGCCTGTCAAGATGCAGGCTTCCCGCGGTTAGACGGAAAGACCCCGTGCACCTTTACTACAGCTTCGCACTGGCATCAGGATTGTGATGTGCAGGATAGGTGGTAGGCATCGAAACCGTGACGCTAGTCGCGGTGGAGCCTTCCTTGAGATACCACCCTTCGCACTCTTGATGTCTAACCGCGGCCCATTATCTGGGTCCGGGACCCTGCGTGGCGGGTAGTTTGACTGGGGCGGTCGCCTCCTAAAGCGTAACGGAGGCGCGCGAAGGTTGGCTCAGAGCGGTCGGAAATCGCTCGTTGAGTGCAATGGCAAAAGCCAGCCTGACTGCGAGACTGACAAGTCGAGCAGAGACGAAAGTCGGCCATAGTGATCCGGTGGTCCCGAGTGGAAGGGCCATCGCTCAACGGATAAAAGGTACGCCGGGGATAACAGGCTGATACTGCCCAAGAGTCCATATCGACGGCAGTGTTTGGCACCTCGATGTCGGCTCATCTCATCCTGGGGCTGGAGCAGGTCCCAAGGGTACGGCTGTTCGCCGTTTAAAGAGGTACGTGAGCTGGGTTTAGAACGTCGTGAGACAGTTCGGTCCCTATCTGCCGTGGGTGTAGGATACTTGAGAGGAGTTGCCCCTAGTACGAGAGGACCGGGGTGAACGAACCACTGGTGGACCAGTTATCGTGCCAACGGTAGTGCTGGGTAGCTATGTTCGGAAAGGATAACCGCTGAAGGCATCTAAGCGGGAAGCCCCCCTCAAAACAAGGTATCCCTGAGGGCCGTGGAAGACCACCACGTCAATAGGCCGGAGATGTAAGCGCAGCAATGCGTTCAGTTGACCGGTACTAATCGCCCGATTGGCTTGATCTGATCCAGTAAAAGACAGCCAAACACCAAAAAGCAAAACTGACTTGGACAACTCGTTGACCTCCTGAAAACAGGACGATCAACACGTTGATAAATCTAGACCCTGGGTGGCTCGTACAAACGTACAAGCCTTCCGGCGGCTTACGAGACTTGCTTCAAAAGTCTCTCACAGCCGACCGAATAAAAACCCAGGATCGAAGATCATGGGTTCTTATTCGGTTTGGTGGCCAAAGCACAAGCGAAACACCCGGTCCCTTCCCGAACCCGGAAGTTAAGCGCTGTTGCGCCGATGGTACTGCATCTTAAGGTGTGGGAGAGTAGGGCACCGCCAAACCTAATAAGAACCCAAATTCTCTCTAAATCGATAAATCAAAAACAAACACCGCGGGATGGAGCAGCCAGGTAGCTCGTCAGGCTCATAACCTGAAGGTCGTAGGTTCAAATCCTACTCCCGCAACCATCGTTTCCGACAAAGCCCTCGCATAACGCGGGGGCTTCGTTGCATACAGTCCTCCCAAACTCAAAATACCCGCAAGTTCCCCAATAAGTTCAATGGCATGGCCATTGCGCGCTGTCGCGTCCGGCACCAAACGAACCTCTGAAATCAGCCCTCGAAGGGCTTCTGCCGCTTCTCGTTTGACGTCGGGCGCGTTCAGAGAGCGAGCGAGATCTTCAATCAGCTCGCGGTACCGGGTCGACAGGCTGGGATGCAGCCGCAGGGCAGGGGGCTCGGGGCTTTCCGCCAACACCGACTGCAATCTCGACTGTTCCGCTTCCAGCTCGGTCATCTTCGCCTTCATCGAGGCGTGGTACAGGCCGTCTTCAATGGCCTTGAGGATGCTGGTGATCTTGGTCTCGATCTGAATGAGCGCCTTCGCTGCTTTCTGCCGGTCCTGCCGAAGCTGGCGGCGAGTTGCAGGCACACTAAGATCTTGTCAGCCGGGATACATTGTTTTGGCTTGTCGTTGCCATTCTCATCCATCGCCCAGCCATCGGTGCCCGCCTCACGCAGTTCGGCGAGCTCCTGGCTGTCGCGTGTTTGCGCCCCTTCAAGTTCGCTGAGGGATTCCAGGAGGTTCCGGGCGGGCGGATCCTCGACAGGGGCGATTTGCTTTGCTTCATCGAAGAGATCGTTGGTGACGACAGTTTGAGCGTGGCGCAAACGGCGCAGGATATCGCGGGCATAGGGGCCCCAGCTCTGAGTATTGGACATGAGCGTTCTCCATAAGTTCGGGGTCGGCCAAGGCCGATTTGAAATGATCAGATGAGGGGGCGGAGGTCAGGCGTCCGGCAGGAGTGGCAGTGCGTCGAGCATATCGAGGATGACGGGTACCAGATCTGCAGTGTAGATCTCCGATTTGACCCGGAGCCAAGGTGCATAGATCTCGGGCGGGATCATGGAGAGGGGATGGTCGCGCTTGAGAGCGGCGTGCATCTGCTTTTCCGCGCAGAGCGCTTTGTGGCCGGTCGGTAGGGCGACGCTGTGCAAGATCTCCGCTTGAAGGTTTGGGCGCCTTTTGAGCTGATAGGTCAACCGGCTCTCCGGGTTCCGGGAAAAGCCAAGTTTGACCATTGGCGGCAGTTCGGGAAGGTTGAAGCGCATACAATAAATGTAGCTGGGGGCTGAGGCCCAGCCTTTGCCACAGGCCTCGCAATTGAAGCGGCCGGTTTGCATGTTCACGCGCGCGATTACCTGTTGGTGCCCGCAGCTATGTCGGTAGCTGCGATAGTTCAGGTCGCGCGTGGGTGCGGCGCCGAGGAGAACCCAGCCTTGAGCCTCCGCTTCCGCCTGTTCCTTCGCGTTCTGGCAGGTCTCGCAGCGGTGTGAGCATTCGCCGTCAGCGATGCGCTTGATAAGCTCGAACTGACGCCGCAGCTTGTGGCCGC
The DNA here is from genome assembly GCF_000376545.2 of Tritonibacter mobilis F1926. Taxonomy (NCBI): domain Bacteria; kingdom Pseudomonadati; phylum Pseudomonadota; class Alphaproteobacteria; order Rhodobacterales; family Paracoccaceae; genus Tritonibacter; species Tritonibacter mobilis. The sequence goes on along the minus strand of NZ_CP015231.1, from coordinate 268,799 downwards.
AGGGGGCTTCGTAAAAGCCATAGTGGCGATCTTCCGGGTCACGTCCAAGCCAGACCAGGCCCGCGGCCGCAGCATCTTCCTTCCAGGAGGTCTCGGTGCAGTGTGGGCAGATGGGCTGGTTGTTCATCAGCACAAACAGTTTGGCTCGGTGGGTTCCGCCGCAGGCCTCGCAACGCAGCAAGAGGTGGTAGCGATCATCGACACGATCGGTGATGGTGAAGCCTTTCGCTTGCGCGGCCTCCGCCCAATGGGCGTGGATGACAGTCGGGAATGACGCTGTAGATGATTTTTGTGGACAAAGGGTCATAGTGACCTCCGGGAAAAGGGGATCTGGCCGCGCCCGTGCATGGGCGCAGTGAAACGACAAGCGACCTCGCGCGGTGCCCAACAAGGCACCGGCATAGGCGGATCGATCGAGTTGGGGTTAGGCCGCGGCTGTTGCCGTCATCGCGCGTTGGTCATCTGTGCCGTCGATGCCGTCGAAGGAGAGGGGATCCTCTGCGAACTCGCTGAGATCCGCCAGCGCGCGCAAGTGATCCTGATGGACCTCCAGCATCAGTTGCACGCGATGGCCAACCGGATCGTTCTCAAAGCAGGCAAAGAAATGGCCGTGACTGCCAAGGAGGGCGTAGAGTGCGGTGAAATCCGCACCTGTTTCGCAGATGATGAGCGCTCGGGTCAGCAAAGAGATCCGCTGGAACGGCTTGTCCGCGTCCCGCGAAATCGGTGCTGTCGTGATCGAAGCGATGCGATCAAGCACATTGTGTCGTGCAGCTTCAGCATCGGCCACCCAGTCGGCAAAAGCCGGGTCGAAAGCATTCGCGCACTCGATGTCGCGCTCATATTCGATGTACTGCGCAAGTGCGCCGTTCAACTCGCTGAAAGTGCGAGAAATTGGGCTGTGGGCAAAATGGGTACGTGGTTCCGTCACGCGCTGAGGCGTGGTACAGGCATGTTCAGCCATATTTGATCTCCTGATGATCAATGTGGTTAGGGCAAGGCAGGAGGGTAGGATCTCTTGCCTTCGCCCGCTTAATATGTGATATTGCCATTATGATGTCAACATCAAAATGGTATTATTGATGGCACCTCCGAAGAAAGACACCGAAGCTCTTACGCTCCGGCTTCCCCGAGAGTTAATAGATATGATCGACGATCGCCGCCGCGCTGAGCCAGATTTGCCAACTCGGCCCGAGATGATCCGGCGCGCGTTGGTCCAGTGGTTCGAGTTGACCCAAATGCGCGAGGATTGATCCAGAGCCGGTGCTGCGGAGGAGCTGAACCGCGTTGGGTTCTGGGAAAAGCGCGTTCGCGCTTGGGGTGTCGAGAGGGGCGGAGCCCCTTCGGACTGGGGGTTTCGAAAGGGGGATGCGCAGCGTTTCCTCTTCGCCGAAGAGAGATAAGACCGGACGGCAGTCCGAGGGTTATCTCTAGTAGGTTCCGCCATCCCCAGCGGGGGAGGGGGCAAAGCAGATAATCTGACGACAAATCGCATTTCGGATTTTCGGCGTTTTCGCGGACTCTTATGTCCATGAAAGATCTGACCGACACACCCGCTCTGAAATCGAAAGACGGCAATCCCCAGGCTGTCTCGATCCGTATCGAACCCCGCACGATGTCAAAGGCCAAGGGGACGCGGCGGCATGATTTCCGTATTGGAAAATTACCGAAGTACGTGAAAGCCGATCGCGTGAAACTCAATCGTACGCTGATGCCCTTGCGTCCGCTTGGCCAGATCAAGAAAGAAAATGCCGAACTGCGCATCAAGGCATCTCGACAGAGGGCCATGAAGCAGAATGCGCCTGTGATCATGTCGGGCATCATCACTTTCGGGACTGTGGCTGCCAAATTGTTCGAGTCCCTTCCTGTCGAGCAACAGGACGCGGCATTTCGGGAGCTGGCAAAGGGGGTGGCTTCGGAGCTGAATACATCGCTCGAATCGCTCGTGGTTCACTTGGACGAGACGACCATCCATGCGCATTTCACATTGCGCGCATACACCAATGCGGGTCTTTCGATGAGTGAAGCCGCAAAACGCGGCACACTCTCGAGGGTTCAGGATCTCGCAGCGGCGGTCATGCAGAGCTACCACAGTGAAATCGAACGCGGGCACCGCAAGTGGGACCGTATCGCGGCCGGCGCGGATTATGCTGATACCCTTCACCGCAGTGTGCGCGAGTTGCATTATGACCTTCCTCTGGAAATCGAAACGCTGCGTCAGCAGTCTGCGGAAGCGAAACGAGAATTGGAGGCGCTCGTCGAAGATCGGGACATTCAGAAAATGGAGCTCGATGCGGATCTCGATTTCGCTGGCGAAGAGCTGCAATCGCGACAGCTGGAACTTGCGCGAATTAAAGAGGACGAAAAAGCGCATCGCTCGGAACTTGATGCGCTGATAGCCTCCGCTGAGAAGACGCGTCGCCACCTGGCAGAGCTCGATGCCAAGGCGGTGGCTGCAGAAAAGAAGGAGAAACGGCGTCGGACCTATATGGCCCGCCTCGCGAAAAAAGAAGCCGCTATCGCGGCGCAGAAGGTGGCTCTGGTCCAAAGGACCGAGGCTGTGGAAGCGGCCGAAGCCGCATTGGCGGAAAATACCCGCGCGCACGTGGCGCGAGAACATGAGCTGGCGCAGCGAGAGCAGCGCCAGGAAGAACAGGCAGAAGAAGCGCGGATCAAATCCGCGGATCTGGATGCCCGTGCGGGCGAAATTTCCCTGGAGAAGGAGCAAGTGGCAACGGCCCGGTCAGAACTGGTGACGGAGGCGGAGGAGGTGAGGGCGCAAAGGATAGAGCTCAATGCGGGCCTGGCGGCGATTGATCACGTGGTTGGTGCGGTCGAAGAGGGGAAGATTTGGGTAGGTGAAAACGGAAAGGTCGCCCTTGAGGACCCCGCACCGATCTACACGGCTCCTAAAGGTCTCCGTGACCGGTTGATGCCGGCAATTTTGCGACTGGTGCGGAAAATCGATCAAACAGAGAAGCGCGCAAGCTGGGTCGAAGTGATGATGACCCGCGTGCGGAACCTCATGGTGCGTTCCGATCTACCAAAGGACTTGGAGAAGGAAGCACGGGATCTGGATGCGGATTGGAGCAAGTGAAGAGCGCGCAGTTGTCAGTTATCCATTTTGAGTGTCCGTACCAGCCTGAGGTTGGGAGTTTCGGTAGAAAGGGCGGGAAGCGGAAGTTCGCTGCGCAACGATCGCGAAATGATTTAAGGTGTTAAAGCAGACATCAATAGAGGGAGGCATGGCTCCGAGGTTACTTAGCGCGCTATATTGGCTTCCGTGCTGCCAATGCTTGCGAAAATGCGTCGGCCAAGGCGCGCACGCGTCGTGGTTGTGCGCGGCCCGGGGGGAACATCATTTGAAGCGGATTGGGCGGCGGTGCAAAATCTTCAAGCAGAGCGATAAGCTTGCCTGCCTCAACGTCTCCGATGACATCAAGCTCCGACTTCAAAATGATCCCATGCCCGTCCAGCGCCCATTTCCTGACCAGTGATCCGTCGTTCACGGTCTTGTTGCCGCGCACGGTTACGGTTTGCGGTTTCTTGCCTGAGCCAAAGCACCAGACGTTGTCGAGGGTCGTCCCGAACCGCATGATCAGGCAGTTGTGGTGGGCCAGATCGGCGGGCGTTTGTGGCGCGCCGTGCTGCGCGATGTAGGATGGCGCGGCGCAGACAATACGGCGGAACTGGCCGAGGTTGCGCGTGCGTAGCGTGCTGTCCGTGACGGCACCGAACCGCAGGGCCAGATCAAAACCTTGCCCGACGATATCGACATAGCCGTCCGATAGCAGCAGCTCGATTGAGATTGCGGGATGGTCTGCGGTGAAAGTCGATATCACGTCCGACACGATGCTGCGGCCAATGTCGATTGGCGCGCTGACCCGGATTGGGCCGGACAATGTATCGGCGCCGTGCCGGATGCGTGATTCAAGATCTTCGATTTCCCCCAGCACGACCTTGGCTCCGGCGAGCAAGGTGCGCCCTTCGTCTGTTAAGCTAAGCGAGCGTGTTGTCCGGTTGAACAGAACCACGCCGTAATGGGTTTCGAGTGCGGCCAAACGTTCGGAAACGGTGGTCGCAGACAGGCCCGCTTCGCGTCCGGCGGCGACGAGGCTGCCCTTTTCGGTGATGGTCAAAAACAGGCGGATATTGTCGATCAGCATTAAACGGATTTCTCGGATTATCATTTCGAATGAAGTCTGTTTATCCGTATATGCCTGCGATGTATATGTTTGTCATCAAAACAGACATTCAAAGGAACACACCGATGTCCAAGCTTACAATCGTCGCCAACATCACAGCCAATGCAGACAAAATCGAATTGGTTAAAGCCGAGCTTCTGAAGCTCGTTCCGATCACCCGCGCCGAAGAAGGCTGCATCAACTACGACCTGCACCAAGACAACGAAAACCCAGCGCATTTCACGTTCTATGAAAACTGGGAAAGCCGTGAGCTGTGGCAGACACACATGAACGCGCCGCACCTCGCTGCCTATATGGAAGCCACTGACGGTGCTGTTGCCGAATTCATTCTGAACGAGATGTCTCACATCGACTGAGCCACGTTACTACAACCGGAGACCGCATCATGAAAACAACCCACGCCACCCCAGTAGATGTCCAACCAAAGGACGCAAAACGCCCAGTGGCGCGGCTGTCGCCACATGATCTGGCTGGAATCCGGAACCATGGCTCGGGGGCATCCGCCGTCGATCTGGCCGGGTGGTTACGACGCTTTTTTCGCAAGTAATCATCCGACCGACCAACACCAAAATCCTTTCCCGTGAATATCAGAAATCTGGCATTTGCTTGCCGGATCACGGGGGAGGTGTGCCCCACGCTGCCCCATTCCTAAATCCCATTCGCACCCCTGAAAGGCGCCCACCATGACACCGACAAAACTGCTCACGTCCGCGATTGCATTGTCCTTCGCATTCGCCGCGCAAACATCTGCGGACGCCAGCGCTGATCTGACAACCTTCGCAGAAATCAGCGACACGCGCCCCGGCAACATCACAGTCACACCCGACAACCGCGTCATCATCACCCAGCAGCCGTTGGATGGTCCGACATTGCGGGTTGTTGAAGTTCTTGAAGACGGCACGAAGGTTCCGTTCCCAACGCAGGACTGGGCCGACGGCCCCGAAACTGGCGAAGTTGGTATTGCTGGTTCAATCGGGATCAAGTCAGACGCAAACGGTATCGTTTGGATCCTCGATATGGGCGGAGCCGACAGCGCGCCGAAACTGGTCGGTTGGGACACACAAGCCGATGCGTTGCACAAGATCATCGACATTCCGTCCGACGTTGTGACCCCGATTTCTTTCCTTCAGGACTTTGCCCTCGATGAAGAACGCGGCCAGATCTACATCGCCGACATGACCTTCACTGCACCTGCTGCCGACCTGAAGCCCGCGTTGATTGTGATCGATATTGAAACAGGTGCCGCACGCCGTTTGTTGGAGGCCACGAAACGTTTCATGGCCTCTGACGAAGATGTGGTAATCGACGGTAATCTTGTCGGGTTCAAAGACGCGGAAGGGAACGCCACCCCATGGCACCTGTCGATGAACGCCATCTCAATCGATCCGACGTTTGAAAATGTCTATTTCGGCACCATGAATGGCCGCGATATCTGGTCCATCCCTGCTGCTGCTTTGGCGGACGCGTCACAAGACGACACCGCGCTGGCCGCACAGATCACCCGCTACGCTGAAAAAGGGCCGAATGACGGCTTTATCATCGACGGTGAGGGCCGCGTGTTCTCTGGCGATGTGACCCGCAACGCCGTGACGGTTTCCACACCCGACAGCTTTGAGGTCTTCGCGCAAGACGACACGCTGTTGCGGTGGGCCGATGGCTTTGCCTTCGCACCGGACGGCACACTTTATATCGTCGCCAACCAGTTGCACACGCATCCCGCACTGAACATGGGCGAAGACGGCAGCGACCATGCCTATGTCATTCTGACGACCCAGCCGTAATCAAACATCGCGCGGCGTCCAACATAGGCGCCGCGCAATTCCCCTTCACATTCGGAGAATGAGACATGAAAGCCATCGGTTACACAACAAACGGCGCGATTGATCGCGCTGATGCCCTGATCGATCTTGAGATCGATAAACCAACAGCGACAGGCCATGACATTCTGGTCAAGGTTGCCGCCGTTTCGGTTAACCCTGTCGACGTTAAAGTCCGCCAGAACCGCCCCGCGGAAAACGATGCGCCTGTGATCCTCGGCTGGGATGCCGTGGGCGAGGTCGTTGATACGGGCGATAAGGCCACGCAGTTCAACGTGGGCGATAAGGTCTGGTATGCAGGTGCGATCAATCGCACAGGCACCAACGCCGAATACCACCTTGTGGATGCGCGCATCGTCGGCCATGCGCCAAAATCCATCGATACCGCCGCCGCAGCAGCCCTGCCGCTGACAACACTGACAGCGCAAGAGATGATCTTTGATCGTCTGAACGCCACAAATCCGGTTCCGGGCGCGGCCAATGCCATCGTTATCATCGGCGGAGCGGGCGGGGTCGGCTCCATCGCGATCCAGCTATTGCGCGAACAGACAGACCTGACGATAATTGCAACGGCCTCGCGTCCTGAAACGCAAGAGTGGGTTAAGGAGCTTGGCGCGCATTACGTTGTGGACCATTCGAAACCACTGGCCGAACAAATCGCAGCCCTTAACATCGGCGCGCCAGCCTTTGTGTTTTCGACCAACTATTCTGAAACCTATGTGACGCAGATTGCCGAATTCATCGCACCGCAGGGCCGGTTTGGTCTAATCGACGACCCCAAGGGCTTTGACATTATGCCGTTCAAAGGCAAGGCGGTTTCGATCCACTGGGAGCTGATGTTCACCCGGTCTTTGTTCACCACCGATGACATCGCGCGTCAGGGTGAAATCCTTGATACCGTAGCTGGCCTGATCGACGCAGGTAAAATCCGTTCTACCGCGACCGAAAGCTTCGGGACGATCAATGCCGAAAACCTCAAACGTGCCCATGCGTTGATTGAAAGCAGTAAGGCCAAAGGCAAGATCACATTGGAAGGCTTCTGAGATGCAGGTGCGCAGGCCTGATCACGTCAACATTCAAACCACCCAAGTTGAAAACATGGTGGCCTGGTATCGTGATATTTTGGGCATGCGCACCGGCCCGCGTCCGGATTTTCCATTTCCGGGCACATGGCTTTATGCGGACAATACGACCGTGATCCATCTTGCGGGGAAAAGTGGCGATCCGGCGGTTGGTTCCGAAGTGAAATTGAAGCTCGAACACTTCGCACTGACCGCGACAGGCCGCGTGGCGTTTGAAGAAACGCTAAGCAAAGGGGCCATTCCACACCAACGGTTCGTGTTGGATACGATCAAGCTTGTACAATTCCACCTGCGCGACCCCGATGGCAATCACGTCCACATAGATTTCATCGCGGACGAATGATAGCTCATGTGCTGATCTGGTCGCCAACGTCCGCTTAAGGGAAGCTGCACTGCGGCGTGGCGGCCAATCGTCAATGGCAGGTAAGGGCCGAATGCGGCAGCCAACATGATTGCTGTACTCCACCCATCGCTCCGTAGGTGAGCAACAGCCTGACAATGTGTATGTTCTCTAAGGAGAGTTCTTGGGAACAGTTTCCCGAATTAACTTGTTTGTGAGCTCAGACAACTGCGTGCAGATTTTCAGAGGCCTTGGAAGACTGAGTGCCGCTTCGGCAAATCCCAGGAAGAGGCAACAATCGAAAAGATCGCGCCTAGGATGACAGTTATCATTGCGGCAGAAAACCAAAGATTTAACAGGATCACCTCAGTTGCTGAGGATCAGCTGTCCTGCACGATTCCTGCTCTACTCCGGCTTAGCAGTCCCGATTTTGCTCCAAAGCTCATCGGCAACGACGCCAATTGCCTGGTCTCTGCGTCTCATCTTGAAGATCATGGTCCGGCGAAGCGGGAACCCTTCCAGGTTCAGGGAAAGCAAAGCCCCGGACCGCCGCTCCTCCACCGTCATGTGATCGGGCAAGCCGCCCCAGCCAAGGCCTGCAAGGATCACCTGCTTCTTGGCTACGAGGTCTGAAACTGTCCATTTCAACCCGCCCGGCAGCAGATCCCGGCTCTGTTCATGGGCTGCACCGCCTGTGCCGGCAGCGACCACCTGCACATGGCTTTGCATTTCGGAAGCGGACAAGGCCCGGGAACTGGCGGGCAGGCCCAGGCCGGGGGCGGCCACCGGCCGGATCGTGACCTCTGTAACCGCCTCTGCCTCCACTTCGTCCAGGGGGACCCCGTCAAGGGAGGCGAGCGCGATATCCGCCTTGCCCTCCATCAGCCGGGCAATCGGGCCGCCCATCATTTCCATCCGCAGACGCAGGTGGGTGGCCGGGTGGCTCCGCCCGGTATCTGCAAGCGCAGGCAGCAGGGGGGCCAGATCCATTGTTGCGCTGACGGCAATTGTCAGTTCCGGCTCTTCGCGGGCGCGCAGACGGGACGCGGTGGTGCGCAGCCCTTGCATCTGCCGCAGCACCCGGGAGGCTTCGCGGTAGAAAATTTCACCTGCCGGGGTGAGCGCGGGGCGGTAGGCTTCGCGGCTGAAGAGCTCCAGCTCCAGCTCCTCTTCCAGCTGGCGGATTGTGTGGCTGATGGCGGATTGTGATTTGTGCAGGCGCTCTGCCGCGCCGCGGAATGTGCCGGTTGCGACAATGGCATCCAGGGCAATGAGCTGGTCGTGTTTCATGAGCTTCCAACATGATCTATTTTTATGATCATAATGATGATAATACAATATTATCAATCGATCATATCGGAAGGTAGTCAGAGGACATCACCAACCAAAGGAGACTGTCATGAAACTCTACTACAAGCCCGGTGCTTGCCCTCTGGCAAGCCATATCGCCCTGCATGAAACCGGCCGCCCGTTTAAAATCGAAGCCGTCGATACTGCGGCTGGCCGGACCGAAAGCGGTGCGGACTACCGCGCGATCAACCCCAAGGGCTATGTTCCGGCCCTGGGCCTGGACGATGGTAGCGTTCTGACCGAGGGGGCGGCAGTTTTGCAGTATATCGCAGACAGCAGCCCTGAAGCAGGTCTGGCCCCGGCGGCAGGCACCCTGGCGCGCGCCCGGATGCAGGAACAGCTCAACTGGATCGGGACCGAGCTGCACAAGGCTTTCGGCCCGCTGTTCCGCGAGGGCACGTCCGAGGCCGGCAAGGACGCCGCGCGTACCGCTGTTGCGGGCAAGTTCGATTTCATCGAAATCCAGCTGGCGGATGGCCGTGAATGGCTGGTTGAAGGCCGGTTCTCGGTGGCGGATGCTTACCTGTTCGTGGTCTCAAACTGGGCGAATTTCACCGGTATCGATCTGGCCCGCTGGCCCAATCTGGCCGCCTTTGTGAGCCGCAGTGCTGCCCGCCCGTCGGCACAGGCAGCGATGCGGGCCGAGGGGCTGATCCAATGACGCCCGCCGCCCACAAGCAGGTCGGCGACCTGATGGAGACCTATTTCGAGGGTCTCCATCAGGCCGACAGCGCCATGCTGCGCGAGGTGTTCCACCCGCAACTGGCCTATGTCTGCGCCACGGAAGGCGATGAGCTTTATTTGGATCTTGAGACCTACATGACCCGCGTGGACGGGCGCGAGCCGCCCGCTGAACGTGGGGACCCGCGGGAGGAGGAAATCCTGGAGATTGCCTTTGCCAGCGGCAGGCTGGCCCGAGTCAGCGCCCGGATGACCATGATGGGCCGCGACTTCCATGACTTCCTGACCCTGGTCCGCGACGGCGCAGAGTGGCGCATCGTGGCAAAAGTGTTTTCCTATGTTCCGCGAAAGGACTGATCGATGCCTTATGTGAATATCAAGGTAACTCGCGAAGGCGGCCCGGACGGCACCGGCCCAAGCGCAGACCAGAAGGCGCAGCTGATTACCGGGGTCACCGGTCTCCTGCGGGACATTCTGGGGAAGAACCCGGCAACGACCTTTGTCGTGATCGACGAGGTTGCGCTGGAGGATTGGGGTGTCGGCGGTCTACCGGTGCAGGAATACCGGAAGCAGGCACAATGAAGACTCGGCTGACAGAGGCGTTTGGGATCACTTGTCCGGTGATCCAGGCGCCGATGGCCTTTGCTGCGGGCGGCGCGCTGGCCAGCGCCGTCTCCGGCGCCGGAGGGCTGGGCATGATCGGAGGTGCTTACGGAGATGCCGAATGGATCGAACAGCAGTTCGGCATCGCCGCAGGTGCCCGCGTCGGCTGCGGGCTGATTACCTGGAAGCTTGCGGAGCAGCCGCAACTGCTTGACCTGGTACTGGCGCACGAACCTGTGGCGGTTTTCCTGTCCTTTCGCAACCCGGAGCAGTTTGCGCCTGCGATCCGGAATGCCGGAGTGCCACTGATCTGCCAGGTACAGACCTTGCGCGATGCACGGCAGGCGCTGGCGTGCGGCGCGGACATCATTGTTGCGCAGGGAGCGGATGCCGGCGGCCATGGCGAGGCGCGTGGCACCTTCGCGCTGGTTCCCGAGATCGCGGACGAAATTGCTCGACAGAACAGCCAGGCACTTTTGTGTGCGGCCGGCGGTGTTACCGAGGGGCAAACGGTTTGCGAGCATGCGCGGATTATTGATCGATCCAAACGCAAGCCGGGCAAGGTCATCTATGACTGGCGCCACTATCTTGCGCTCGCCCATTGTCCTCGGACCAATGGCGGACAAGGCCTCGCTCCAACGCAAACCAGGTGCCCTTCGCAATGGCGCGCCGTTTACAGAGATGCCGGATGCCTTCCGCCAGCTGCAGGATCACATGCTGCGCAAAGAGGGCGGAGACCGAGAGATGGTCGATGTCCTGTCATTGGTTCTTCAGCACAATGAGGAAGACATCCTGTGCGCAGTGGAACTGGCGCTGGAAGCGGGTGTGCCAACCAAAACGCATATCCTGAACCTGCTGCATCGATTGATTGATCGCAAACCGACCGACCACCCCGAGGTCGAGCCGCCTGACGTACTCGCATTGCAAACAACGCCAGAAGCAAACGTAGATCGCTATGACGGACTGAGACAGGCCCGGGAGACGCGCCATGCGTCATGACCCAGCCGGAGCATCCATTGTAATCATGCTGCGAAGTCTCAAGCTCTATGGCATGGCAAATGCGGTCGAAGATTTGGGCGCCCAAGGCGCGCCGGCATTCGAGGCCGCCATTCCAATGCTGTCACAGCTCCTCAAGGCCGAGATCGCGGAACGCGAAGTGCGGTCCATTGCATACCACACGAAGATTGCCCGCTTCCCGGCGTACAAGGATCTCAGCGGCTTCGATTTTACATCGAGTGAGATCAACGAAGCGAAAGTGCGGCAGCTGCACCGCTGCGAGTTTATCGAATCCGCCGAGAATGTCGTACTGATCGGTGGGCCTGGAACGGGCAAGAGCCACACTGCAACCGCTATCGGCGTTCAAGCGATCGAACATTACCGGCGGAAGGTTCGCTTCTTCTCAACCGTGGAGCTGGTCAATGCACTGGAGCAAGAGAAGGCGCTCGGCAAGGCTGGGAAACTGGCCGAGATGCTGACCAAAGTCGATTTGGTTATCTTGGATGAGCTTGGCTATCTGCCGTTCAGTTCGACCGGCGGAGCACTTCTCTTCCATCTGCTCAGCAAGCTGTATGAACGCACCAGCGTCATCATCACAACTAACCTCAGCTTCTCGGAATGGGCGCAAGTCTTCGGCGATGCGAAGATGACAACCGCGCTTCTCGACCGGCTAACGCACCGCTGCCACATTCTGGAAACTGGCAACGACAGCTATCGGTTCAAGGCCAGTTCTGAGGCAGCAAAGAAAACAGGGAAGGAGACCAAAACATTGACCGCGTCATAGACCAAAGCGCATAATTGAGGGTGGGTCAAATCTCGGTGAAAATACCGGGTCAGTTCTCAGTGACAATCAACACAACCAATGAGAATGCTTCTTTCGGTGTCGTCGGTTCGCAACGCGGATGGGGAAGCGCCGGACCGGGGCGTCTCATTTCCACGATCCTTTTGGAACATGTCGGCAATCCAGTCATGGTCGTTGATGAGGTGGAGAAGTCGGGAACTGCAACGTCCATGTCAGGCCGCGCATTCGGACTGTCGGAGGCGCTGCTAGGCCGCTAATCTGAATGCCTAGGCAGGTGTGCGAATGGTAAGAGCCTGATGAGGGCAGCGGTTTCGTGACATTGGACTGGGTCGACTGGTTCAACCATCGCAGACTGCCGGAGCCAATTGGGAACTCCCTACCAACTGAAGCGAACTTCTTTGCGGCTCTGGAAAGATCAGATATGGCCGCGAAACTAAGATAGATCAGTTTCCGGCAAATCCGGCGTGATTCAAGGATCGGTTTTATTCCACTGCGATCCGAGCTCACGCAGACCTCCAGCAAGGCTCGATAATATGGCTCAAGCCGGCCAATCCCATATTATCGATCCTGATAAACCCGGAAAGCGCCGTGCCGGGGCCGCAATAGGGCCAGAATGATCGCGATCACCCCGGCACGATCACGATCAACAGGAGAGTGATCTCCTGCTGACCCATGCCGAGCAGAGCGAGGCACAGAGCAAGGGCTCGGGTCAGCGTAAAATGTCGGTTCATTTCCGGCGTCCTGAATGCTGCATGACGCGCGCAGGCGCCGAGTTCAGTGCAGGCGGAGCCGCGTCACGGGTACGACGGGCGTCCCCTAGAACTCCAGATCCACCTGGCGGTCGATCATCGCCATAGTACATGTCCAAGACATTTCTCAGTAGCGCGTTGGGAACCCTCACATAGGACCGGACATAGAGCGGCGACATCAAATGAGGCTCATGTCCCTTCTGAAGACAAAAGCGCCGATGTAATGCGCCCCGCCGCAGGCCTCCATGGCAACCACGCAGGGCGGGAGCGTAGCAAGAAAGTCCAACGGTCGATGCCGCTGGAGCCGTTTGCGAAACACAACCGCTCCCGCATCATCCAGCCCGACGAGACTTCAAACGGTCTTGCCCAGATCAATGCCCAAAACCTTGATGTCCATCAGATGCTCCTCTCTCCAAGCATGCCTGGCACGATAGCAGCGTTTGGTGGGAAGGCAGTTCACCCATTAGCTTATTTCTGAGTACTATAATAACGGCTTGATCGCCGCCTCTTGACGTCATTACACCAGTTTTCTTGAGACAGCGGGGTTCGGTGCCTCCTGCGCGTAAACACTCCTCAGGTAGCAGGTGCGCGCCTTCAGTGAATAGACTGAGGGCTGCACATGTAGAAGAATGTTTGCGCATGGTACAAAGGCAAGGAGCTTACGCGGTCGAGCTATCCCTGCTCGTCCACCGTACCGGTCGAAAATTTGACTCTGCCATAGGGTTTGACTGCAGCAGAAACGTGGGGGCCGTGATCTTCTTGAGGATGCTTGCCTGCTGGGCGGTATTTGCTGCGCGGAAACTGTTGATATCCCCCTGCGCCAGCAGAACGGAGCTGCGAAGCTCGTGGTAGCCTTCGCTGAAGGCATGCTGGCGCGGGACCTGCGTGCCTGAAGTATAGCAAATGTACTCCCTGGCCCCGTGATTGTTGAACTTCACCAAGAACTGGCCCTGGAAATAAGCAAATGCATCTTGTCAGACTATATAATGTATAATACATTATACGGCACTAATGGGAGGACTATCATGAAATCTTTAATTCTTACTGCCGCGTGCGCGGCGATCACAGCTGCTAGTGCAAGCGCTCAGGATCTGACGGTCACTGGATTTGGTGGATCCCTTCAGGATGCCCAACGAGCCGCCTACTTTGAGCCGTTCCAAGCCGCCACTGACATCAAAATAAACGAAGACACGTATGGCGGGGGCATCTCGAAGATCAAGGCTATGGTCGATACTGGAAGTGTTGTCTGGGACGTCGTTCAGATGGACGAAAACGAAATGATATTGGCCTGTGATGAAGGGCTTTTGGAAACCGTCTCGGCCGCTGGTCTTGGAATTGATGGGTCCCTGCTTGATCAGGCCCGGGCCTCTGATTGTGGCGTAGGCTTCTTCGTGTGGTCGATGGTTCTGGGTTATGATGGTGCGCGTCAGGAAAAGGCACCTACAAGCTGGTCCGACATGTGGGATTTGGAGACTTGGCCTGGTGGGCGCGGTCTCCGCAAACAGGCTCGGATGACGCTGGAAATAGCTTTGCTTGCGGATGGTGTGGCACCGTCAGCGCTCTATGATGTGCTTGCCACACCCGAGGGGGCTGACCGAGCATTTGCTAAGCTGGACGAAATCAAGGATAGCATCGTCTGGTGGGAAAGTGGTGCCCAGGCTCCCGAATGGTTGGCTTCGGGCGACGTGGTGCTGACCGCAGCCTATAACGGGCGAATTGCCAGTGCCAACGAAGAAGGTCGCGATTTTGGCATTGCGTGGACCAACCAGCTATACGCCATGGATTTCTGGACCGTAGTTAAGGGCGGTGATCTTGAGACAGCCAAGAAATTCATCGCCTTTGCGATGGATGCTCCAAACCAGAAAGCGTTCACGGATCAGATCCCTTATGGCGTGACCAACGTCGAGGCCAACCCTCTCATTGAGCCCGAGATCGCGCCGCAACTTCCGACAAATCCGTCAAACCTCGATGGAGCCCTGCCACTGAGCACCGCATTTTGGGTTGATCATGAAGAAGTGTTGCAGACCCGTTTCACACAGTGGCTCGCCAATTGATCTGAAAGAGGCAAAGCGCGTGCGCGTACATGCGCTTTGCCGCCAACAAGGAATAGATGATGACGGTGACAAGCGAACACCCGGCCTGGCCGGCGATTTCAGCCGGCCAAAAGCAGGAATTTCGACGTGATGTAAGGCGTAAGCGTCTGGTCTCACATCTACTGGTGCTGCCTCTTTTGCTCTTTATCGCGCTCTTGTTTATCGGCCCGATATTGGTGATGTTGTCGCGTTCGGTGGAAAATCCGGAACTGCGTGCCGGATTGCCAACTCTGGCACATAACCTGAGTGATTGGTCAGGTGAAGGGCTTCCCAATCCAAAAATATACCAAGCTTTGGCAATGGATCTGGTTAATCCAGATCTACGTTCGGAGCGTGCCGCGGCCGCGCGGCGGTTGAACTACGAAGTGCCTGGCTATCGCACTCTGGTCATTGGGACCGCCCGTAAAATTGGTCAGGTGCAAGATGAGATTATCGCGGACCCAAAGGCTGCTTTGATCGCCCTCGATCCTCGCTGGGGTGAGATGCCGTATTGGCATGCCCTGCGTCGTGCCGTCTCGCCTACCACCTCATATTACCTCCTAGCTGCTCTTGATCTGAAAGTTGATGACAGCGGCTCCGTTGTGCGTGTTGAACCTGAACAGCGGATCTTCGTCGATATACTGATGCGCTCGCTCTGGGTCAGTGTGGTGGTGACGGCCGTCTGTCTTCTGGTTGCCTTCCCCGTGGCCAACTACATCGTCGTCGCCGGACCGCGGATGCGCGCTCTTGTGCTGCTATCGATCCTTTTGCCGTTCTGGACCTCACTTCTGGTACGCACATCGGCATGGATCGTGGTTTTGCAACGTGAGGGGCTAGTGAATGATGTTCTGACAGGTTTGTCGTTAGTGGATGATCCGCTTGAGCTGATCTTCAACCGATTTGGCGTCTATGTGGCGATGATCCACATCCTCCTGCCTTTCATGGTGCTGCCGCTTTATTCGGTGATGCAGGGGATCCCGTCCAGCTACATGCGCGCGGCGGCATCGTTAGGTGCGCGCCCCTTGCAGGCCTTTTGGCGGGTGTATCTGCCGATGACTCTACCGGGGATCGGGGCGGGATGTCTGCTGACCTTCATTCTAGCGGTTGGGTACTACATCACCCCGGCGCTTGTCGGTGGTGCGCAGGACCAGATGATCGGCTATTTCATCGCGTTCTTCACCAATACACGGCTGAACTGGGGCATGGCCTCGGCGCTGAGCTTTATCCTGCTGAGCTGCATTTTGGTACTTTACGTCGGGCTCGGTCGCTATGTGGGCATTGGCCGACTGGTGGGAATTGACAAGTGAGGAATGGTGTAATGAAAACAACTTTTTCGATGCGAAACGGCCAGCTTGTTCTGAGCGTTCTTGTCGCGATCTTTATGGTCGGACCGATCCTTGCGGTCATCCCGATCTCGTTTAGTTCGGGCAGTTTCCTGAGCTATCCGTTGCCGGGGTTTTCGCTGCAATGGTACGAGAAAGTGCTCCAGTACGATCCGTGGATGAGCGCGCTGCTCAACTCACTGATCATCGGGGTCGCGTCGGCCACATTAGCCACGATCCTCGGAACACTTGCGGCATTGGGCTTTGCACGCGGCAATCTGGTGGCGCAGCAGTTTCTGATGGGTGTGGTGATTTCACCAATGATCATTCCGCTAGTCGTGTCTGGTGTGGCGATGTATTTCTTTCTGGCAAAGCTGGGCTTGGTAGCTACTTTTTCCGGATTGATCCTTGCCCATACCGTGCTGGCGGTGCCCTTTGTGGTCATCCCGGTCATGGCAACGCTACGCGGGTTCGACACTAATCTTGTGCGTGCGGCGAATTCACTTGGGGCCACGCCGGTTAACGCCTTTTTCCGCGTGACACTGCCTAATATTGCGCCGGGGGTAATTTCGGGTGCGTTGTTTGCCTTTGCAACATCGTTTGACGAGGTGGTGGTGGCGCTGTTCATAGCGGGACCTGCTCAGAAAACACTGCCACGACAGATGTTTGACGGGATCCGAGACAATATTGAGCCCTCAATTCTGGCGATGTCATCGCTTTTGGTGGTGATCTCGATATTTATGCTGGCAGCCACGGCCTGGCTGGCGCGCAAAACATCATGAGATTCAAAGAAGGAGGATCCACGATGCTGGATCAGCAAAAATCACATGCAGCGACCCGGCGGTTATCCCAGGTCCTGGCGGGCGGTATCGGCAGCGGGGGGCGGATTGACCATCGCGGGTTGTTTTTGACCGAGGGTTCTGGCGCCCGTGTCACCGATGCCGATGGGAACAGCTACATCGACTATATGATGGGGTTCGGCGCATTGATCCTGGGGCACAAGCCCGCGCCCGTGGTCGATGCGATTCAGACTGCGTTGGGAAAGGGTACTATGTTCGGTGCGGCCTGTCCGGCGGAACTGGAACTAGCCGAGCGGGTGGTTGCATGCTGGCCTTGTGCGGATATGTGCCGTTTCACCAGTTCGGGTACTGAAGCGGTGCAAGCGGCGTTACGCTTGGCCCGCGCGGCAACCGGGCGGGACAAGGTACTGAAATTCGAAGGTCATTTCCACGGTTGGGGTGACAATATTTATGTCAGCGTCAAGGCCTCGGCGCATAGCGGCTTGGAACGACACCCCCATGCGTTGCGTATGACCGCTGGCCAACCCGAGAGCATCCTGTCGGATGTGGTAGTCGCCCCTTGGAACAATCTGCCAGCGCTTGAAGCAATTTTGTCAGACCAAGGCCGCGAGATCGCCGCGCTAATACTGGAGCCTTATCCGACCAATAACGGTTGCATGGACAGCGGCACAGAATATCTTCAAGCGCTGCGCACACTTTGTGATCGTTATGGTATCGTCTTGATCTTCGACGAGGTGGTCAGCGGGTTCCGGTTGGGCCTTTCGGGCGCACAGGGATATTACGCGGTGACACCCGATTTGTGTACCTTTGGCAAGGCGATGGCTGGCGGGATGCCGATTGCAGGTTTCGCCGGAAAACATGACCTGATGGGGCTTCTTGATGGCAATCAGGTCAGTCATTTGGGCACCTATAACTCTAACGCTATCTCAGCTGTCGCGGCTCTCGCAACGATCGACACGCTTGCCGCAGAGGATGGAGCAGCCTTTACTCGGATTTCTGATTACGGTCGCGATCTAATCATGGGATTCAACGATATTTTTCATCGCTACGACCTTCCACTTTGTGCTGAGGGGATAGGGCCGGTCCTGTCGATTTTTGCATCAACAACGCCGCCGAAGTGCTACCGAGATACTCTGTCTCATGATGTGGCCTTGCTTGCCCGGGTGCATCGGGAGCTTCTGTCCGAGGGAATCTGGATCTTTGGGCGTGGTAATTTGATGATCGGTACCGCGCATGGCCCTTCAGAATTGGAAGAGACCATGGAAAAAGTGGAGCGCGTGGCAATGACGCTGGCAGACAGGAAAAATGTAGTATGACTGAACATTCAATTATCATCGTCACGGGCGGCACACATGGTATCGGTCGGGCCTGTGTCGAAACGCTAAGCGAGCAGGGATATCCGGTATTGTTCACTGGGCGCGACGTATCTGCTGGCCGGCTGCTGGCAGAAAGAAGTGGCGCCATTTTTCAGCGATGCGACGTAGCAGATGACGATCAATGTGCAGCAGCTGTGGACCGTGCGATGGAACTGGGGCAGGGGCAAATTGCTGGATTGGTTAACAATGCTGGTATGTCATTACGTTTGCCGTTCGAAGAGACACAGGCCGAAGACTGGGATCGGATCATGACCGTAAATGCACGCAGCGTTTACCTGATGACACGATTGGCCTTGCCGGGCCTCCGGGCGGCTAAAGGCAGCGTTGTTACCACCTCCTCTGTGGCAGGCTTGGTCGGGCAGCGCGGACTGGCGCTTTACACTGCGTCGAAGGCCACGTTGATCGGGCTGACACAAGCGCTGGCGCTGGAATATGGGGCTGAGGTGAGGTTTAACGCCATAGCGCCGGGGCAAATTGGTACCCGGATGATGCAAAAAATCATGGATAATCCGGAGCGGTTGGCAGCCACTGTCGCCACTATCCCAGCCGCCCGGTTAGCTGAACCGCGGGAAGTGGCGGATGTGGTCGCATGGTTGATTTCTGATGCATCAAGCTTTGTGAATGGCGCGATTATTCCCGTGGATGGCGGCGAGACTGCTGGGATCTTTGACTAACCTACAATAGGAAGGGCGTGTGCACTTGTGGCGCTCGCCCGCTCATTATTTGTCTCGGTCCGCTTCACCTATCTCGGTTATCTGTGAAATATAAGCCTCCATGCTAGCTCCGCCACGACGCAGGTCATTTTGCATGGCTAACCCCGCTTTGGTTGCGTCCCCCGCTCGCAGGGCTGCGAGAATGTTCAAATGCTCTTCTGCACCCGTGTAGTCTGTCTCCATCTTTTCATAAAAGACGTTTAAAATGGGCCCCATCATCGCCCAAAGCCGTTCAATGGTTGCCAGCAAAACGGGCATTTTGGCGGCGCGGTAGATCAGAAAGTGAAACTCGCGGTTGTTGTTTAGGGTGGATTTTCCATCCCGTGTTTCTTCGGCGGCGACAAAGGCATTATGAAGCTTTTGAAGCCGTTCAATTTCATCGGGGCGCAGGTGTGGTGTAGCAGCCTCGGTGGCGATACGCTCTAACTCGATGCGCATCGCGCGGATTTCCTGATAACGCTCCAGTGAAAGTGCCGGGATAGCAAAGGCCCGGGGAGAGTACATTTCTACCGCACTCTCGCTCACTAGCTGAATCAATGCCTCGCGCACTGGTGTGATGGAGGTGCCGGTCTGTTCCACAAGATCCGCGACCCGCAGTTTTTCGCCGGGTTTAAATTCCCCTGCAATCAGAAGGCCTTGAAATTCTTTGTGAATTCTAGTGGAAAGCTTTACGGGCTTGGAGAGGCTTAATTTTGGCATTGCTTGTAGAGGCTCGTTCCGGATTTTTTTGCTTATAAAACATCATATACCGAAAGGTGCGAGACTTGGCGACTACCTGCGCGCAGATTTATTCAGGTATCTTAGCCGTTAGTACACCACGGGTGTTGAAAGTCACCCGTGGTGCGAGCCTAATCTGCCGCGTTGTTAGGCTAGCGCTTCGCGTGCGCGAGCCTCAATCCCCGCGGCATCCAGTTGATAGTGTGCATAGAGATGCGTGGGTGGCGCAATCAGGCTGTATTCGTCCTCGATCCCGTGCCGGATCAGGCGACATCCTGCACCTTCATCTGCTAGCACCTCGGCTACGGCACCGCCAAGTCCACCCAGAACGTTGTGTTCTTCAACTGTCATGATGGTTCGGCTGTGTCCAGCGGCTTTGAGGATTGCATCGCGATCAAGGGGCTTGATTGTGTGCATATCTAGAAACCCGACCGAACGGCCTTCGGCCCGCAGGGATTGGGCCGCTTTTAGCGCGGGATGCACCATCGACCCTGTCGCGATAATGGTCAGCTCTTCTCCATTGCCGTGTGAAATTGCTTTGCCAAATTCAAAGGGCGTATCGATGTCATAGACGTCTGGATCGCGCCCGCGCCCGATGCGAAAGTAAATCGGCTGGGTGTGGTTGGCTGAGGCCCGAATGGCGGCGCGCAGTTGGCTATTATCAGCTGGGGCAACAACCGTTAGGTCGGCAATGGAGCGCATGATCGCGATATCCTCGGTCGCATGGTGCGAGGTGCCATAAAACCCCAGCGAAATCCCGGTGTGGTGACCAACTAATCGCACTGGAAGTGCAGAATAGGCAATATCTGTGCGAATTTGCTCGCAGCACAAAAGGGCAAGGAAGGAGGCGAATGTGGCCACAAACGGCATCGACCCTGTCGCAGCCATGCCAGCCGCCGCCGAGACCATGTTCTGTTCCGAAATGCCGAATTGCAAAAACCGGTCAGGATGGGCTGCCGCAAACTTGGACAACCCATTGGAATACTGCAGATCGGCAGTGCAGGCCAAAACTGGATGTCCATCCTCGACGAGATCCGTCAGGCCATCGGACAGTGTTTGCAGGCCAGGATTCAGGGAGTTTAGCTCACGATATTGCCAGCTGTCTTTGTGCAGGGGGGCGGTCATAGTCCGGCTCCTTGTTTAATTTCCTCGATGGCGCGGGCTTCGTCTTCGGGAGCAAGGTATCCCAGATGCCAGCCAGGCTCGGTCTCCATGTAACTTACGCCCTTGCCCTTGACGGTGTCGGCGATGATACAGCAGGGGCGGGTACGGCTGGAGTCGGCGCGCACTTGCCTCAAAAGCGTGGCAAGTTCAGCCAAGTCATGGCCGTCAATGCGGTGAACCTCCCACCCGAAGGCCTGCCATTTCTGGGTTAGATCCTCGACCCCGATTATTTCATCAACGTCGCCGTCCAGCTGAAAGCCGTTACGATCTACGATAACTGTCAAGTTGGCGGCTTGGTGATGGGCTGCGCTCAGCGCAGCCTCCCAGACTTGACCTTCCTGCATCTCGCCATCGCCCACCAAGGCGAAGGCGTGGAAGTCCTTACCTTGCGCGCGTCCGGCGAGCACCATGCCAAGAGCACCGGAGATGGCATGGCCGATGGAACCGGAGCTGAAGTCTACGCCAGGTACTTTCCGCATATCAGGATGATCGCCCAACGGATTTCCCAGTTTCGTGTAGCCGTCCAGCAGTGCAGGGTCGAAAAAACCGAGGTCGGCGAGGATCGGGTAAAGCCCTACGGCGGCATGGCCTTTGCCCATGGTAAAGCGGTCGCGATCCTCCCAGTCCGGCACACCTGGCATTAAGCGCATCGTGTCGTAGTAGAGGGCTGCAAATATCTCGGCGCAGGAAAAGACCGAAGTGTAGTGTCCGACTTTGGCGATCTGAATCAACCGAATTGTTTCGAGGCGGCAGAACAAGGCACGGTCTTTAAGATAGTATAGGTGGTCAGGGGTTAGCGCACAGTCCTTCGGTATGCGTGCTGCTGTTTGTGTAGGTGTCATCGGATCCTCCGGGTTTGATGTTGACAGAATATAATGTATTATACATTATCAAGTCAAACGCTGAATAAGCAGCGACTGAGAAGGACCAATAATCGTGACAAACTATGCCACTCACCTCAGCGCGATCGACGCGCGGTATCATCTACATTCTCAAACAAATGCCGTTGCCCACCAGTCAAGGGGGGCGTTGATGTTGACTCGGGGGGACGGCGTGTATGTGTCTGATGTCGAGGGGCGCCAATACCTCGAATCCATGTCCGGGCTTTGGTACGCCAATCTAGGCTTCAGTAATCAGGAACTGGTCGAGGCCGCCTATACTCAATTGCAAAAGCTTCCCGCCTACCACACGTTCAATCACCGTTCGAATGATGTGTGCGCGCAACTGTCCGAGCAATTGGCGCAGATTGTGCCATTGAAAGATGCCCGGTTATTCTATGTCAACTCGGGGTCTGAGGCGATTGATAGCATGATCAAGATGGCCTTGTATTATCATGAAGCCAAGGGCAATAGCACACGCCGCACGATCATCTCACGCAAAGGGGCGTTCCATGGCTCCTCAATATATGGAGCCCTAGTGGGTGGCTTGCCTCATATGAAAGACGGGTTCAACTTGCCCGCTACTGATGAGATCGTGCAGGTGTCGCGCCCCAGCCTTTATCGCGAGGCGCATGTGGCTGAAACCGAAGCGGCTTATTGTGACCGATTGATTGCCGAGGTCGCAGACGTGATTGCCACACGTGGAGCCGATACAATTGCCGCGATGATTGCCGAACCGATCATCGGGGCGGGGGGGGTTCTGACACCGCCTAAAGGCTATTTCAGCCGACTGAGTACTCTGCTGAAATCACACGGGATCCTTCTGCTGATGGACGAGGTGATCTGCGGGTTCGGTCGGACCGGCAATTGGTTCGGGGCACAAACTTATGGTGCACAGCCGGATATCATTGCCATGGCAAAAGGACTGACCGCCGGATACATCCCAATGGGTGCTGTTGCCATGTCTGGTTCTGTTTATGAGGCTATTGCGGCGCAAAGCAACCAGCTAGGTGTATTTGGTCATGGGTTTACCTATTCTGGCCACCCGACCGCTTCAGCCGTCGCATTGGCAGCGCTTGAACAATACCACAAGATGGATGCCCCTGCGCTGACCGCACGGCGGGGACGTGATTTGCACGCCGCACTGAATGTGCTGGCGACGGATGACATGATTGGCGAAGTCAGGGTCGAAGGCTTTATCGCGGGAATTGAGCTGGTGGCCGACAAGGTTGATCACACTCCCTTTGCACCCGAATTGTCCGTTGGACGGCGCTTTGAAAACAATGCGCTGCGCGAAGGGCTGATTGTGCGCAACATGGGTGACACCATCGCCCTGTGCCCGCCGTATATCATGAACGACCACGAGTTCGAAATTATGATCAAACGCCTGCGAGCTGCTCTGAATGCCACGCGGGCTGATCTTCATGCTGCCGCCTGAGCTGCGTGGCAATCTGTTTACTGGGAGGAAAACATGACAAGAAACACCGACACCTTTGTCGAGTTTCGCGATATCGACAAGACCTATGATGGCGAGGTTTTCGCGGTTCGCGACATGAACCTGTCCATTGAAAAAGGCGAGTTCATTACCCTGCTCGGCCCCTCAGGATCCGGCAAAAGCACCACACTGATGATGCTGGCCGGGTTTGAGCGCCCGACCGCGGGACAGATCCTTTACGAAGGGCGCGAGCTTGCTTCGATCCCGGCTCATAAGCGCAATTTCGGGATGGTGTTCCAGAACTACGCTTTGTTTCCGCATATGAGCATTCTGGAAAATGTTGCCTTTCCGCTGGCCATGCGACGCGTGTCCAAAGCCGAGGCCGCCGATAAGGCTCGTGCTGCTTTGGACATGGTGCAGCTGTCACATTTTGCTGACCGTCGCCCTGCTCAACTGTCGGGCGGGCAGCAACAGCGGGTCGCACTGGCCCGCGCGCTGGTTTTCAATCCGGAAATTATCCTGATGGACGAACCGCTTGGCGCGCTGGACAAAAAGCTGCGCGAAGAGATGCAGATCGAGCTGAAACACCTGCATGAAAACCTGGGCGTGACGTTCGTTTTCGTGACGCATGATCAGGATGAAGCCCTGACCATGTCGGATCGCATTGCGGTCTATAATGACGGGAGAATCCAGCAGATCGCTGACCCGACGACCCTGTATGAAGCACCGGACAACGCCTTTGTTGCCTCGTTTCTTGGCGACACCAATATGCTGCGCGGAACGGTGGCGGCTGTGTCAGGGCAAAGGGCGCAAATCGAATTGCGGGACGGCACGATGGTTGAGGTGGCCAATGCCGGGGGGCTTTCGACCGGGCAGTCGACGCAGGTCTCAGTGCGCCCTGAAAGGATTACTCTGGAAGCGGGTGAGGCTGGCATCGCCGCCGAGCGGGTCGAAACGATTTATCATGGCGCTCATGCTTCGGTTATTTGCCGTACCCAGTTGGGTGAAGAGATCACGGCACGCCTGCCGGCTAGTGCCATTGAAGATGTGACCAGTGATCAGTTGCGAGTGCAGTTTGCGGACCGACACGCGCGGGTCTTTCCCATTTCAGAGGCGGGATGAACAAAATGCTGACACTTTCCGACAAGGATCTGTTGCGCCAACACGCCCTGATTGGCGGGGATTGGTGCGCAGGCGCGCAACAGTTTACTGTAAGCGACCCGGCCACGGGGGACATCCTCGCGCAGGTTGCGGATTGTGACCTGGATATGATCCGTTCTGCGATTGATGTCGCAGAGGGGGCGCAGTCAGCGTGGGCCGCTTGCACCGCCGCTGAACGGGCGGACATCCTGCGCCGCTGGTATGATCTGGTGGTTGCACATGCCGACGATTTGGCGGCAATCCTGACCGCTGAAATGGGCAAACCCCTGTCTGAGGCCAGGGGGGAGATCGTGTATGGGGCCAGTTTCATTCGGTGGTTCTCCGAAGAGGCCTGCCGGGTCTATGGGGATGTGATCCCAGGGCACCAGCCCGATAAACGCCTGTTGGTGTTAAAACAGCCGGTCGGGGTCGTCGGAGCAATCACACCTTGGAATTTCCCAAACGCAATGATCACCCGCAAGGCGGCTCCGGCCCTGGCGGCGGGTTGCACGATGGTGGTGAAGCCTGCCAAGGAAACACCATTGTCAGCGCTGGCGCTTGTCGAGCTTGCCAACCGCGCCGGGGTGCCGCCTGGGGTTCTGAATGTCGTCCCAACCTCTGACAGTCGGATGGCGGGGCGTGAATTCTGTGAAAACGACAAAATGCGCAAACTGTCTTTCACCGGCTCCACTGGGGTCGGGCAGATCCTGATGCGCCAATCTGCTGGCCAGATCAAAAAACTATCGCTGGAACTGGGGGGCAATGCCCCATTTATTGTCTTTGATGACGCGGATCTTGAAGCCGCTGTCGAAGGGGCCGTGGTGTCGAAATACCGAAATGGCGGCCAGACCTGTGTCTGTACCAACCGCATCTACGCCCAGTCCGGTATCCACGACGCGTTTGTTGCGGGGCTGGCGGAACGGGTCGCTGACCTGCAGGTCGGTCCGGGCACCGATCCAGCCGTCACCATCGGCCCATTGATCAACGCCGCTGCCGTGACCAAGGTCGAGGCGCACATGGCAGACGCGATTAGCAAAGGAGCTAGCCTTGTCACCGGTGGTGGGCGTCATTCGCTCGGGGGCACATATTTTCAACCCACGGTGATCTCTGGCATGACGCCCGATATGGCGGTGGCACGGGATGAGACCTTTGGGCCTTTGGCGCCCGTCTTCCGGTTTGAAAGCGAGGCCGAGGTGATTACCAGTGCCAATGACACCGAATTCGGGCTGGCGTCCTATCTCTACAGTCGTGACATGTCGCGCATTTGGCGCATGTCCGAGGCGCTGGAATACGGGATGGTAGGCATCAATACCGGATTAATCTCGACCGAGGTGGCCCCTTTTGGCGGTGTCAAACAGTCTGGATTGGGGCGGGAAGGATCCAAATACGGGATCGAGGATTACCTGGAACTGAAATACCTGTGCATGTCGATATGACAGGGCCTTAATGAGGAAGAGTACAAACGAAAATATAATGTATCATACATCAATCGGAGGAAGGCCATGACTTTAACAACACCCATTAAACGCTCGCTGGGGGCGTCAGTTGGCGCTTTGTTGACTGCGATTCTGGTGGCGGCACCAGCTTTGTCCCAAGAAAAATCACTGAATGTGGTTGGGGCGGGCGGTAGCCTGCAAACCGCACAGAGATATGCCTACTATGCCCCATTTGCCGAAGAATTTGGCGTTACAGTGAATGAGGAAAGCTATTCCGGGGCTATGGCCAAGGTTGAAGCCATGGTACGCACAAACACTGTTTCATACGACGTGATGCAAGTGGAACAGGATGATGTGGTTACTGGTTGCGATGAAGGATTGTTCGAGCCGCTTGATTGGAGCGAGTTCGGCAATCCAGATGACTTTGTTGAAACGGCGACACAGGCTGATTGCGGGGTTGGGTATTTCGTCTGGTCGATGGTCTTTACCTATGATCGCAGCAAGGTCGAAAACGGCCCTAAAACATGGGCGGAATTTTGGGATGTTGAAACATGGCCGGGGCGCCGTGGCTTGCGCAAGACGCCCAAAATGACCTTGGAGCTGGCGTTGATGGCCGATGGGGTCGCCCCTGACCAGGTCTACCAAGTGCTGTCCACACCAGAGGGACAGGATCGTGCCTTTGCCAAGCTCGATGACATCAAGGAGCATATCGTCTGGTGGACCACGGGATCTCAGCCGATCGAACGGCTTGCGGCCGGGGATGTGGCCTATTCCGCAGCGTTTAACGGCCGCGTCAGCAATGCCAATCAGGAAGGCAAAGATTTTGCTCTGGAATGGGCTGGACAGATTTACGGGATGGATTTCTGGGCAATCGTGAAGGGCACTCCGCATCTGGATCTTGCGAAACAATTCATCGCCCATGCGATCAAACCAGAGCAACAGGCACGGTTCCCTGAGAAAATTCTGTATGGGATCACCAACAAACAGGCCTTGGAAAGTCTGCCTGCCGAGACGCTGACACAGCTGCCCACCGCTGCCGACAATCTGCAATCAGCTCTCCCCCTCAGCTCGGATTTCTGGATCGACAACCAAGAGACTTTGTCGAAACGGTTCGAGACCTGGTTGTCCGCCAGCTGAGACCTTGGTGCGCCCCCTAGCTTCTCATAGGGGGCGCATCTTTTTATCAATCTTGAAAGCGCGAACGATGACGTTGACCAACGACGAATTCCAGGCGTGTGACATGACCGATCTGGCGCGGCTGATCCGGGAAAAGCAGATCTCCGAACAGGAGCTGCAGGATCTGGTGCTCCGCCGTATCGAGGTGGTCAACCCGGCAATAAATGCTGTTGTCGCCATCTATGACACGCCGTCTTCAGAAATACCGGGCGACGGGCCATTCGCCGGGGTCCCCTTCTTTATCAAGGATCTTTACGCCCATGTAGAGGGGCAGGTCACCACCGGAGCCTGCAAGGCGCTGGCGCAAAATGTCGTGGATCACGATTCCGAAATTGTCCGGCGATATCGTCGCGCAGGTCTGCGCATTCTGGGGCGTAGCAATACTTGTGAATTTGGGACTCTAGGTACATGTGAACCCGTCATGCATGGCGCGACGCGCAACCCCTGGTCCCTTGATCACTCTTCCGGAGGGTCCAGCGGCGGGGCCGGTGCTTTGGTCGCAGCCCGCATACTTCCGGCGGCGCATGGCGGCGACGGTGCCGGCTCCATCCGAATTCCTGCATCATGTTGCGGGGTGTTTGGGCTGAAACCCACGCGCGGTCGCAATTCATTGGGGCCCGATCTCGGCGAAGGGCTGTCGGGGATTGTAGCAGAACATGTGCTAAGCCTGTCAGTGCGAGACAGCGCGACCCTTCTGGACGTCACTGCCGGTGCTGCCTTGGGCGATCCCTACACCGCACCCCCTCCAGCGGAAACTTTTTTGGCTGCCAGCATGCGCGGTACAGGACCCCTGAAAATCGGCATTCGTCGTCAGACCGGACTGGGCACCGAGACAGATGTTGATTGCGTTGCGGCGGTGGATGATGCCGCGCAACTCTTGCGCAACCTTGGGCACGACGTCGTAGAAACCGAAATTTCTCTACCAATCGAGGAATTCCGGACCCGTTATGCGCGGCTTTGGGCGCTGGCAGGAACGCGCGGCATCCTGTCGGCAGCTACGGCCACTGGGCGGCAGGCTGACGCCGTGGCGGCGGAAAGCGAGCCGTTCAACCAGCACCTCTACGAGCACGGCTGCAAAATTTCTGCCGCGCAATACCTTCAGGATCACGCGTGGTTTCATGCACGATCACGCGAGATTTGTCGGCATGACGCTGACTTCGACTTCGTGTTGTCCCCGACTTTGGGCACACCACCTCCGAAGCTTGGCTATTTCGACGCAGCCCAAGTGAACGGCGATGTGGTAATGGAGCGCTTCTTCGAGTTTCTAGGCTTCACGCTGATTGCCAACCTAACCGGCCAGCCCTCTGCTAGTCTTCCCACTTTTTTCAATCGTTCAGGTCTACCAATCGGCGTACAGCTTACCGCAGGCTTCGGCCAAGAGGGCCGACTGCTCGCGCTCTGCCGAGAGATTGAACAAGCCCGCCCGTGGATGCAGATGATTCCGAAAATGGTACGTAGCTAGCGCGGCGAAGGCATCATCGGTGAGGAGGTAACATGCCACTGCAAAATTAAGTCTCAAACGTCATGGTCGGTTCGTCCTGTGTCGGCGTGGCGATGAGCTGACGGTGCGATCGTCGTATTATCGCGCGTGACTGAATATCTATTTCGCTGACCGAACGCTTTGAGGTTCAGTTGACCTCCAGCGGGGCTGCATTGATACATTTAGGTAGCTGTGAAGGATCGGCCTACTGATGCTGTTGGCAAAAAGGCCGACGCTCAGATTGGTTTATCGATACCTAACCTATCCGAACTGGTGATTATAAACACTTGCATGAGTCCTGTTTGCAAGCTTACCGCGTAGTGACTTCTCGCACTCATCTTGAGACGGGATCGCCGCTGCTCAGCTGAGGGCGTATCATACAATCGATCATGAACGTCGGGGAGACATGGATTCCATTCTGAAGCGCATACTTGCAATGCCATTTAACCTCGCGATCAAGATCAGGCATGTTAAAAGCCTTGGCCAACTCCACACCGGACAGATCTTCGAGACGGGAGATGATGTCACGCGGCGTGACGTCCGGGTTGGGCCCGCGGCAATGATCCTCAAACTCCAAGGTGTCACGGTGCGTCGCCACAGCCTACATCACGCGCCGCGCGGCCTCCTTGCCCCGTTCCAGCGTTGAGGCTGCAATGATACAGCGGGTGACAACTCCAGAATACATATGCCAGGACTGAGATTGCAGTCGCAGCTTGACGGTAATCCGATCTTCTCCGACCTCTGCCAGCAACTCATCGAACTCGCCAAATGCCCGCACGGAAAACGGGCAGGTTGGCTCAAGAAACATCTCGAACACGCGGGGGCCGTGGCCCCAATGAAGCTGATCAGCGCGCCATTGAGTCATGGGAGGCATCCTTTCATTCCTGGTGCGGGGGTGTCCACAAGGCGGCAGGTCGTAGAAGCGTGTTGCGCTGTTCCGTCTGATAGCCAAGTCCGGCACCGCGCGTGCGGTATTCAAACCAATCGGGATCATCGTAGAGCGCGGCGCGACGGGCTTGCCGATCGGCCGCGTCGCGGTACTGCCATAGATGCACATAGGCATTCACATCGCCGGTTTCGACGCTACCATAGAATAGCGGGTCACCCAGAGGGCGACGTTGTGCGTTAAAACCAAGTTCGGAATAGAGGCCCAGCTGCTTACCAATTGTACCGGGACGGCAGCGGCAGGTGCGGAGATCATAGAGCATTGGCGGGGTCCTTGAGTTCAAACAGGCGCGCAGCCTCGTTGCGAATATGTTCGGCAATGGGGATGGCCGAGGTGGCTGCGGGTGAGGGGGCGTTGCAAATATGGATGGTGCGGGCAGTATTGCGGATCAGAAAGTCATGCAGCAATGTGCCATCACGCATCACCGCTTGCGCCCGTATACCCGACGGGTGCGGTTGCAGGTCGCTCAGTTCGAGCGACGGACAATACCGCTGACAGGCCCGAAGGTAGCGGCGGCGGAAGGTGGAATTGGCCATTTCGGTCAGGCCGGAGGACAGGTTTGCTCCAAGCGTGCGCCAGAAGCCGGGAAAGCGGGCCATCGCGGTCAGATCGCGTGGTGAGACCCCCAGTTTACCATATTTCTCGCGTGCCAGGCTGAGCACGGCATTGGGACCGACAGTGACATAGCCGCCGATCATTCGCGTCAGGTGTATGCCGAGAAAGGGCAGGTCGGGGTCGGGCACCGGGTAGATTAGGTGATTGACGATCTCATCGTGGCGCGCGGCAAGGCGATAGTATTCCCCTTTAAACGGGACAATCGCGAAGTCGTCGGCGAGCCCACACATACCCGCCAGCCGGTCTGCATTTAGCCCGGAGCAGGCAATCAGGCGGCGGGTCTTCAGGCGCTGCCCGTCGGCCAAGCTCAGGGTCACCTCATTGGGGCTTTCCACGATACCGGTCACGTCGGCCTCATGGGTTATTTCACCCCCGGCGGCGGTGAACAGCTCGGCCATCTTGCGCACCATGGCCCCATAGTCGGCAATGCCGGTAGCGGGGCTGAGCAGGCCGACCCGGCCCGCGATATTCGGTTCGATCTCGCGCAGTTCGGCGCCCGAGACTGGGCGGACGTTGAGCCCGTTTTTCCGGGCACGGTCAGTCAGTGTGGCTAGCCTCTCCTCTTCCAGAGGCGAGGTCGCAACCAGCAGTTTGCCGCATTGCGTGAAGGGCACTTGATATTCCGTGCAGAACCGAACGGTCGCCTCCAACCCACGGCGGCAGAACTCTGCCTTCAGGCTTCCGGGGGCATAGTAGATACCGGCGTGGATTACCCCGCTGTTGCGCCCGGTCTGGTGCAACGCAAGTGCCTGTTCTTTTTCCAGCACACGGATGGCCAGGCCAGGCCAGGCGCGTTGGATTTCGAGAGCTGTTGCGATGCCGACGATGCCGCCGCCGATGATTGTGATATCGGTCATGTCATGATTTCCAGCGGTGGCCGGGCATGCAGCAGGCACACGCCCGGCGCGGCGATCAGGTGATCGGGTTGATCTTCTGATCACCATTTTTGCGTTCCCACTCCGCCCATTCATCGTGCGGGTTGGGATCGCGAATAATGCTCGGCTCGGACAGGGCAAAATCGGCGATATCGTCTTTACGCATCACCACCACACCCTGGTGTTTGAGCGCGTATTCCAGGAACCGGTCCAGCGATTTTACCCGGTAGGGGCGGCCTTGCACGCGGTCATGGGTGGAGATTGCCATCATCCGACGGCGATGCCCAGCTTCTTCATAAAGCTGATCGAACTCGTCCTTGAGCTGGCGTTCGTATTCCGTCGTCGTGAACTTGTAGCCCTCGAACTGGATGATGTCGTTTAGCGTCACCGAATAGGGCACCACTGCGAAATCTTTGTTGCGAACAGGGATCACGAAGGGTTCATCCCGGCTGACATCGTCGATATGATACTTGAATCCCTCGTCCTGAAGGATCTTCAGCGTGTTGATCGTGCCACGCATTGCAGCACCGTTGTAGCCCACCGGCGCAACGCCGGTAGCGCGCTTGATCGAGGCAACATTGTCGGCAATGAAGCGGCGCTCTTCCGCCTCTTGCAGGTCGACTTGCATGATCCAGTCCCGCCCATGTGCAGCGGCTTCGTGGCCGCGCTCGACAATCTCTTTTGCAACCTCCGGGCTGCGATCCACCGCGCTGCCGACCATGTGCGAGGTGACCTTGACGCCGTGCTTGTCCCACAGGTCCAGCATCCGCTGGATGCCTTCGACATGGCCGTAACGATACCAGCTTTTTGTCGGGAAGTCGGGATAGGCCGGGTCCATGTCGATGAAGCCGGAGAAGGGGCCGCCGGGTCCATAAGGGGCCTCGCCGCCCGCCTCAAATTGCATTGAGATCGAGATGACAAGCCGGGCGTCGTTGGGCCAGTAGGTTTTGGTCATGTGTTCGCTCCTATTCAAAAACTAGGGGAAACAGCGCAGCCTATCGGCTGCGCCGTCCGGATTGGATCAATTCACGCCCCAAATGCCGCGATATATGTCGCGATATCCGTTGCCGGGGTCATAGGAGAGGTCGGCGCCGCCATCCTCCTGAATGTTGTCCGGCGTGAAGAGGTGAACCGGCACAACGAAACCGCTGTCGGGTTCACCGGCCAGGGCGCGGTTCATCTCATCCACGGCCTGCCAGCCATGCAGGCTCAGGGGTTCGGCCACGGTGGCATACTGGTAGAAATTCTGCTGGATGCGCTGGAAGGCGGCCTCGGATCCATCTCCGGCCGAAATGTTGCGCGGCTTGCCGCCCTGGGGTTTTCCGGCTGAGATCAGCGCCGGAGCCATGAAATCGTAGGGCAGGTCGTTGATGGTCAGCGAATAGGTCCAGTCGTCGCCATAGCGCTGCAGCAGCGCATTGGTCAGCGGCGGCATCCGAGTGCTGGCCTCGGCAAGTGGCGTGTCCTCAACCGACAGGATCTGGCAGCCCTCACAGGCTTTGACGACCTCGGCCATGGCATCGGATTTGGCAATCGCGATCTCATAGACGCTGTCAGTAAAGATCACCACGCCTGCCGTACCGTTGCTGTCTGCCACGGCCAGCGATGCGGCAGCACGGGAGATCTCAAGCGGGTCTGTGGTGATATTGGTAAAAATCGGATGTTTGTCCGATGGGCCAGTCGAGGCGGTGGAATGCCAGCCCACGACCTTGATACCTGCAGCATCGGCCTGGCGGATGGCTTCG
Source organism: Tritonibacter mobilis F1926 (assembly GCF_000376545.2). Classification (NCBI taxonomy): domain Bacteria; kingdom Pseudomonadati; phylum Pseudomonadota; class Alphaproteobacteria; order Rhodobacterales; family Paracoccaceae; genus Tritonibacter; species Tritonibacter mobilis. The sequence goes on along the minus strand of NZ_CP015231.1, from coordinate 236,284 downwards.
GCCTGTTCGTTGGCATCCACAGTACCGAGGATGATGCCGTCGGGTTGCAGGGCGATGGCTTGTTGCATGGCCGAGGACCGACCAGAGACGCTACCTTGACCGTCGATCACGCGCATATCCCAGCCGATGGCAGCTGCGGCTTCTTTGACGCCTTCGCTGACGCCCAGAGCGCCTCCATTGCGTTGGTCGGCTGAGACATAGACGATTGTCTTGCCGGTCTGTGCCTTAGGTCCAGTGGTGGGGCCGGTCCAGGGCGGGTTGGGCTTGGCAGCTTCGGCGACAAAGGCCTTGGCGTCGCTGACCGCATCGGCGGCGGCCGAAAGACCGGCAAGTGCGGTACTGGCCAGCAGGGCTGTGGCGAGCAGGGGCTTCAGTGTGATGGTCATGCGTTCTCTCCTCCTTGGAACGGGTGAATTCACTTGTTGTCGGATGGCTTGCGCGCGTGCCTAACCGAGCTGCGCTTGCGCTGCGCATATCCCGCAATGCCGATGGCGATAAGCAGCATGGTCCCGTTGAAAAGCGGTTCGACATAGAAGGCGCCGCCAAGTTGCTGGATACCCGAGATGCCCACCGCGAGGATGATGACGCCGATCAAGGTGCCCCAGACATTGACGCGGCCCGGTTTGATCGTCGTTGAGCCCAGAAAAGCTCCGACCAGCGCTGGTAGCAGGAACTCAAGGCCAACGCTGGCCTGTCCGATCCGCAGTTTTGCTGCCAGAACCACCCCGGCGATCGCTCCGACCAGGCCCGAGGCAATAAACGCGCCGATCACGAAACGCCGTGTGCGAATACCGTTTAATTCGGCGGCACGAGGGTTGGCACCGATGGCATAGAGGTTGCGTCCAATCGGCAGATAGTCGGTAACCACCCAGAGGACCACCGCGATGGCCAGTACGTAAAAGGCGGCAATTGGGAGGCCGAAAAGGGTTGTGGTATATATACCTGTAAAGGCATCGGGCAGCGCTCCGATGACCTGCCGACCACCGGTATACCAAAGTGCCAGCGCATAGATCACAGTGCCTGTGCCGAGCGTCGCGATGAAACTGTCAATCTTTGCCACCTCAACGAGCAACCCGTTGAGCGCGCCTAGAAGACAGCCGCCCAGCAGGACAATCAGCACTGCAACGGACCAAGGAAGGCCGTAGTCGGTTTGCAGACTGATGGCCAGCACATGCCAGATGACGATACCATAGCCGACCGTCAGGTCGATCCGGCCCGTCATCATCGGGATCATCGCCGCCAGCGAAAGTAACGCGATGACGGATTTTTCCCCCAGGATCGCCCGCAGGTTCAGCAAGGTCGGAAAGGTCTTGGGCAGGATCAGTGAAAACAAGATGATCAGCAGAACGGTCAGGATCGGCAAGCCGTAGACGGGAAGCAACCTGATCAGGCGGGCGCCGAAAGACAGCCCTTCGAGTTCGGACTTGGTCGGCTCCAGCGCGTTGGATTCAAGAGATTGCATCAGTTTCCCTCCTGACGGGCCGTCTCCATCGAGGCGGCATTCAACAATGTTTTGATCGAGATGTTCCGCTGGCTCAGTTCGGCCACGATACGGCCGTCATGAAAGACGCAGGCGCGGTGGCTCAGGGCCGCGACTTCTTCGAAATCGGTGGAAATGAGCAGCACAGCCAGACCTTCCTTCAGGGTGCGGACCAGCAGGGCGTAGATATCGGCCTTGGAACCGACATCGACCCCGGCGGTCGGATCCTCGAGGATCAGCACCTGTCCGCCCACGCTCATCCAGCGAGCCATGACGATTTTTTGCTGGTTGCCGCCGGAAAGGGTTTCGATGGGGGCAAAGGGGTCGTTTGGACGAATATCGAAGGTCTGGCCGATGCGGCGCGCCTCGACAGCCTCGTCTTCGGGTGTGCGGAACGACCCCAATCCACGCCCTGTCAGGCCGGGGTTGAGAAACAGGTTTTCTTGGATGGTTAGTCCCTGTGCCACGGATTCGGCGTTGCGATCACCCGCCACCATACAGATGCCCTGCCGAATGGCATCCTGCGGATGTGTGGCATGAAAGCCTTTGCCGTCGGCCAAACGAATCTCGCCTGACTGCACCGGGTTGCGCCCGAAAAGCGCGTGACCGACTGCATCCTGGCCAGCGCCGCGTAGCCCGACAAGCCCCAGAATCTCCCCACGTCGCAATTCGAAACTGACTGGGCCAACATCTTCGGTCTGAACCCGGTCCAGTTTCAATACGCAAGGGGCGTCTTCAGGCGGGTCCGTATGGACAAAGACGTCTTCCAGATCGCGGCCGATGATCAATTGGATCAGGCTGTCGGGATCGAGCTTGCCGATCGGTTCGTCCCCGACGAGGAAGCCGTCACGCAGAACCACTACGCGATCGGCAATGGCAAAGACCTCATCAAGCCGATGCGAGACATAGATCATCGCCACTCCGTTGTCACGCAGGCGGCAGAGTACGTCATGCAACATCTCGACGTCCGACTGGGGCAACGACGCAGTGGGTTCGTCCAGCACCAAGAGTGTGGCCTTGCGCGCTAGGGCTCGGGCGATGGCGACCAGCGATTTCTCAGTCCGGGTCAGATCCTGCACCCGCATGTCTGGATTAATGGCTTCGGACACCTCGGCCAATGCTTGGAGTGCGTTCTCGCGTGCTTTCCTCCAGTCGATCAGGCCAAACCGCACCGGGTAGCTGTTTTGCATCAGATTGATGTTTTCGGCCACGGTCATCCATTCGATGAGGCCAAGGTCCTGATGAATAAAGGCGATGCCGGTATGGTTATCGCGGGGATCAAAAAGATTGTCCTTGAACCTAAAGCTGCCTTCATCGCTTGTGTAGACACCGGCCAACATTTTGATAAGTGTCGATTTCCCGGCGCCGTTTTCGCCAAGCAGGGCAACGATTTCGCCGGCATTCACCGCAAAACTCACCTCGCTGACGGCCTGCGTTCCACCAAAGCGTTTGCTCACGCCCGCCACGGACAATACCGCTGCGTTCGCAGAATCTGCGTTATCCAGTGCCATATTGTGTAACTCCTCCCATCATACCATCGTAAGGCATGGCCTGTGATCGACGATATTAGACAACATTGCCCTGACCGGTCACGGACTGCATTCGATAAACGGACTAATTGCTTTGATAATCGGACATGAGACGTATTACCTTTTGGTGGTGACCATCAGTTTGTGTAGGAAATCAGAAACCGCTTTTGAAACGAACGCACGGAGGAGTGGAATGGAACGCGCACAAATCAATGGGGCCTTTTCGGTAACAAACGAAATGACCAGCCATACCCTGTGTTTTGGAACCAAGCGCTTCGACTTCATGACCGAAGCTGAGAACGGTGGTCAGCTTGTGCGCTGCCGGACTGGTGAGCTTGAACTGTTCGGCCATGCTGGTGAATGGGTGATCCCACCCGATCATATGGTTTATATTCCCGAGGGTCGGATGTTTCGTCTTCGCGCACGAACGCCAGCGTCTGGTCTGGTCATCAAATTCTGTCGCCGGGAGGTAGCTTGGACACATGACGGTTGCTGGGTTGGTCCGGTGCGGGAGTTTGCAGCGAACATGATGGACTACGGTTTGAAATGGGGGGCGGATACCAGCTCGGGAAACCGCCAGGCACGCGCGTTTTTCACCACGCTTGGTGGCATGTTGCCGGAGTGGTTCAAGCATGAACGCATCATGTGGACGCCTTATGCCAATACCTCTGCACTTCAAAAAGCGATCGATTACACGCGGCGAAAGGGTCCCTCGGCCTCACTTTCGGAGGTGGCCGAACATGCGGGCATGTCGGAACGGACCCTGCGCCGTCACATGCAATCGGAGCTGGGGCAAAGCTGGCGCGAGTTCATTCGCGAAATGCGGATGAACCGAGCGATGGAGATGCTGCGCCGAGAGCGGCGCTCGATTACGGAAACGGCCTTTGAAGTTGGATTTTCGTCGAGTTCGGCTTTTTCTGTTGCGTTTCAGGAATATGTGGGGCGGACACCATCGGCTTATGCAAGGTCGTTCCAGGGCGGGTCTGCACCGGCGCGGCACTAGGAACGGGTACGCGTTCCGGGCATTGCGCCCAGGACCAGTGCAATCAACATCACGCCGCCGCCAATTATCGTGGCGACGTTCACGGGTTCACTCAAGACCAAAGTTGCCGAGATGAACCCGATAAGCGGTGTTCCGGTGCTGATCAGGGCGACGCTATCTGTCGTCAGACTGCGGCCAGCCGCAATCATGAACCCAAATCCCGCTCCGCTGGCCAAAGGGCCGATGAACAGAAGCAGGGCAAGGGAGGTTGGTGTCAAAGACTGCCACTCCAAGGGACCCTCAATAATACAGGCAACCGGAAGAAGGACCAGTCCGGTGACCAGCATCTGCCAGAACAGCGCGTCGCGCACACTACCGTGCCACTCGTGTCGGTTTACAAGTCGCATGGCGATTGCCCAAAGGGCCGCGGCAATCAAGATAAGAAAAAGTGCGCCCCATACACCGGGCTGTCCCGAAGAAAGCACAATGGTTGCGCAACCTGCGGCGGATAGCATTGCGGTTGCCTTGCGTTTCAATCCGATTGAGGTATCGCCAAAAGCCATGTCGATCAGGATGAGCCAGACAGGTGTCGTATAAATCAGAATGCTGGCCGTTCCCGCCGGAACAAACGTCAACGCAAAGGTCACCAGACCCATCATGCCTACAAACTGCAAGGCCGCGACACCCAATATGACTGGCAGGTCTCCTAGTGTCAGGATCGGCAGACGGCGCCTGCCGAGGCCGATCAGGACAGCAACGACGGGAGCACTCAGCAGAAAGCGAAGGCTGACCATCCAGAAGGGTGAATAGTGGTCTAGCCCGAGTTTCATTACAGGCCAGTTCAAGCCAAGCAACAGAACCGACAAGCCGAGCATGACGAAGGCGCGCGTTGGTCGAGGGGTGATGGAGGCCGGAGGGTCTGAGCACCGGCCTCCGTCTTTTTTTGTGGCGTCTGACATCAGAACCCTTCCAGCACGATCTTGCCCTTTGCAGTGCCAGCTTCGATTGCGGCATGGGCTTGGCGCATGTTCGCAGCATTGATCGGCGTGAGGATCTCGCTCACCGTGGTGCGAATGTGGCCCTCGTCGATTTCATCAGCCACAAAATTCAGCAGCTTGTGTTGTCCGATCATGTCTGGTGTCTGATGCATGGCGCGAGCAAACATGAACTCCCAATGCAGGGCTGCAGCTTTCATCTTCATGCCGTCCATCGGCATGGGCAGATCAGTGTCATCAATTGTCACGATCCCGCCCTGAGGGCGGATCAATTCGACGGATGCTTCCCAGTGACGCATGTCGTTGAAGATCGCGATGTGATCGACATTCTGGAACCCAAGAGCGCGGGTTTGTGCGACAATGTCCTCGCGGTGGTTGACCGTATGATCCGCGCCCAGTTCCTTAACCCAGCCAATCGTCTCGGGGCGCGAAGCTGAAGCGATCACGGTCAGACCGGCGCGCTTGGCCAGCTGGATGGCAATCGAGCCGACACCGCCAGCGCCACCGATCATCAGGATCGACTGACCGGCATCCGCGCCGTCACGGTCGATGCCGAGACGGTCGAACATGGCTTCATAGGCGGTGATCGTGGTCAGGGGCAGGGCGGCCGCTTCGGCGTGACTAAGGGTTGTCGGTTTGCGCCCGACAATCCGTTCATCAACCAACTGGTATTGCTGGTTGGTGCCGGGACGAGTGATATCGCCTGCGTAGAAGACCGCATCGCCGGGTTTGAAAAGCGTCACATCCGGGCCGACGGCGCTGACGATCCCGGACGCATCCCAACCCAGCACGCGCGGGCGGTCTTCGATCTTGTCTTTCGGGGCGCGTACCTTTGTGTCGACAGGGTTCACGGCAATTGCCTTCACCTCGACCAAAAGGTCATGCCCGGTGGGGGCAGCAACGGGCAGATCAGTGTCGATGAAAGCGTCGGGCTCTGTGATTGGCAGATAGCGGGTCAGGGCAACGGCCTTGGTTCTCGTGATGGCGTTCATAATGTGTCTCCTTATTCGCTGCGGGGGCCCGCCAGAACGGAAACAGTGGCCTGAGCGATGCTGTGTTGGTAGATAAAGAAGCCGGTAAGTGCTGCGGTAGCACCTTCGGGTGCCTCAAGGTGATCGGTATCGAGCGCATGCACCGTGAACGTATAGCTGTGCTGACGGCCAATGGGGGGACAGGGCCCGAAAAAACCCGGTTGGCCCAGATCGGTGTTGCCTTCGATGGTGCCTTCGGGTAACGCATCTGCCGCGATGCCGGTTACATCTGCCGGAATGTCGTAGGCAACCCAGTGCCAGAAGCCACTGCCCGTAGGTGCGTCCTGATCATAAAAGGTCACCGCGAAGCTTTTTGCTTCTTGGGGCGCGTCAACCCAGTTCAGTGCCGGGCGCAGGTTTTCACCGGTGCATCCGAAGTTGTTCCAGAATTGCGCGGCCGAAATTGGTTGGTCGGCCGTCAGATCCGGGCTGGTTACGCGGAACTCGGCGGAGGCCTGTGTGCCAATCAAGGCTATCAGGGTCATCGGCAACAGGGTGGGTAGACGCATCAATTTGAACCTTCTCGTTATGCAACGGATTGCCGTCGCGTACTGTCAAGAAGGTAGGTAATTTGTCAGCAATGGATAATATCATGATTTTCGAAAAGATATTTTGCCTCATACGAATAATCTAGCCACGGTTCAGCGCAGTCTTGAATTTCTCTTCGAAGAACTCGATGAAAGCACGGGCCCGAAGCGGCATGACCCGGGTGGGAGGGCGTACAGCCCAAATCTGCCATTCTGGCAGAGCGGTGTAGTCTGGCAAGATAGGCACCAGCCGTCCCGTCACAAGATGCTCCGAAATGTCCCAAACTGATTTCAATCCAATTCCGAGATCCTGCAACAAAGCGTCCGTGATAGCTTCTCCAAAATTAGTCGTGAACGATCCCGCAACCCTGATATCGGTAATATTGCCTGATCCATCCGCAAGGCTCCAGTTCCGGCTTTCTCCCAACACGATACAGCTATGATTCTTCAGATCACCGGGTGAGTTCGGAATGCCTGCCCGTTCCAGATAGCCGGGTGACGCGACCAGCATTCTACGGTTGGGACTCAACTTGCGCGCCAGAAGAGATGAAGGCACCAGCGACCCGATGCGGATTGCCAGATCATACCCGCGTTCTACGATATCGGTCATGGAGTCATTGAGGTCGAGTTTGAGCGAAATATCCGGGTAAAGGCGCAAAAACTCTCCAACATGCGGCACGATCTGGCTGCGGCCAAAAGAGGCGGACGCGGTCACGCGCAGTTCTCCGGTCACATGTTGTTGCGATGAGGACATGGATGCTTGGGCGCTTTCAACGCAATCGAGGATCTGTTGCGCGTGAGACAGAAAGGTCTCTCCGTCGGTTGTCAGCGAAATGGCGCGGGTCGTTCGGTTGAGAAGCTTCGTTCCCAACGCGGATTCCAGCGCCTGAATGCGTTGTGTTGTGGCTGTCGGAGAAAGGTTCATTTCCTCTCCCGCTCGCCCCAGGGCGCCAAGTGCTGCAACGCGGACAAACAATTCCAGCGATTTCAGATCAAAAGACATATCCCGCTTATCCAACTCTTTGGCTTGATGCTTGTCTAGACAGGAAACTGACGGGGCCGCATATTACACTAGTTGAGTTCAGGCCTACCGAAGACTGCGCGCCGATTGCTCGGCACGCAGATTAGTAAATGCAATCAGTGACCAAGACGCCCGGGGGCTTCGGGCCGGAACCGGTAAATCAGATAAGGGGGTTCGTTCAGCGCCATGCCGTTGTTGAACAGGGCCGCCCGGGAGATTTGAGCTGCAGAAACATACATGAAACCGTCGGGGCCATTGCTGACACCATCGGGCCAGGATAGTCCTTCGGCTTCGGCGTAGCGCCGGTATTGCCGTGTATCTGCGGGGATGATGCCAACGGCATTGGATTCCACTTCGGTCAGGTAAAGGTTCCCAGCCTCGTCGATCGACAGCCCGCCGTTATTGGGCTTGTCTGCATAGCGTTCGACACGTTGCCCTAATTCGTCGGCGGAGAGGTCTTCATCCAGCAGGTCGCTGAATTTCACCCGGTAGATCGCGGATCCGTTGAGCGGGCCGTAGTAAAGCCATTCAAAATCCTTGTCCGCCGCAATGCCATCTGCGCCCACTTGGATGGCCACTTGACCGCCATTGCCGTCCGCGATCGTCAGCGCCTTTCCATCAACGACGATGGGAACATCTTCGGGCAAGGTTGAGACATGGCCTTGCAAAAGGCGGCGGGTAGCTCCGGTAACCATGTCAACTGTCACCAGTGCCGCCGTGGTGCCGTCGCCACCCGGGCCGATGCCTTCATCAGCAATCACGAACACACCATGCGTGTGATCGACGACAAGATCGTTGTGTTGGCTTTCGGGCAGCGATGCAGGTGCGGGAATATAGTAAATCCGTTCAAGCCTGTTTTCGGACGTATTCCAGCCGACGATCTTCGGTGTCAGACCATTGCGCTGCCCCATGTCCAGAATCCAGACGATGCCGTTTTCGTCGCCGCGCAAGCCCAGCACGCTGTCGAAATAGCCGTCGGTACCATCGCGGGGTGTGTTCCATTCCAGATTTGGAAAGGGCGAATATGATGTGTGATCTGCATTCAGTTCCGCCACGCGTATATCGGGCCCAAAGAATGGGTGATGACTATAGATCACGCGGTTATCGGGCGTGAACGTCACGTTCCCAACAGATTCGGGCAGTTCGGCAAAAACTTCGGCGGTCTTGTCTGCGTCAGCTTGTGCTGGCTGCGAGCCAAGGCATGTCAGCCCTAGGGCTAGGGTTGTCAGAATGCGTTTCATGGTTTCCTCCTAGTGGTGCTTCAGGCGATGCGTGACAGTCTGAACGGCCGGCCCCCGCAAGCGACCTCGGCCGCGCGCAGAATGGCGGCGCTGTCTATCCGGTGAGCGCGATAGAGGTCTGCAATTGTTCCGGTCTGTCCGAAATGCTCGACGCCCAGCGGGCGAACGCGTTGCCCCAGTACCGAGCCCAGCCAGGACAGCGCCAGCGGGTGCCCATCGGTGACCGTGACGATATCCACATCGCGACTGACGTTGGAAAGCAGCTGCTCGATATGGGACTGAGCCTCCATATGCCCCAGCGCGCGGGCGCGGTCGGCGGCATGCCAGCCAGCGTTCAACCGATCCGCCGATGTCACCGCAAGCACGCCAACATCGCGTTGATCCTGGGCAATGGCCCCTGCTGCTTTTATCGCTTCGGGGGCCACGACACCGGTATAGGCAATAACCAGGCGACAGGAAGGCCCAGGTTCGCGCAGCCAATAGGCCCCGTTGATGACGTCGCGCTTTTGCGTCTCGCTCAGGTTTCGATCAGGCTGTTCTAGCTTGTTGGTCGAAAGTCGTAGATAGACCGCGCCACCGGTCTCATCCCTAAGCCAGTCGACCGGATCAGGAGAGGTTTCGCCGTCGCGTTGCACATAGTCGAATGACCATTCCATGATTGCAGCTAGTTCGTCGACATAGGCCGGCTCGAAACTGGCCAGCCCGTCCTGACTGATCCCGATCAGCGGCGTTCCAATGGATTGGTGGGCACCACCCTCGGGTGCAAGGGTAATACCGGACGGCGTGGCGGCGACGATGAAGCGGGAATCCTGATAACAGGCATAGTTCAACGCGTCCTTGCCACGCTCGATAAAGGGGTCGTACAGCGTTCCAACAGGGATGAGCCGTTCGCCAAAGAGCGCATGAGACAGCCCCGCTGCCCCCAGAAGGGTAAAGAGATTCATTTCAGCAATACCAAGCTCGATATGTCGGCCTTCGGGCGATGCCGCCCATTTCTGCATCGACGGGATGCCTTCATCCCGGAAACGGTCCTCTTTCGGGGCTTTCGCGAAAATGCCCGTGCGGTTGACCCATCCCGCCAGCCCAGTCGACGTGGCAACATCCGGGGCCATTGTCACGACGCGCTGTGACAGATCCGATGTGCCCCTTGCAATGTCGTCGAGGATCTTGCCGAAGGCCTCTTGCGTCGACATATGGCCGCGCGTGGCAGGTACGGGCAAGGCCGGGACAGAAATCTGCTCGGCCGTGTAGCGGCGTAAGCCTTTGGCGACGAAGGGTGCGCTGTCAAGCAGGCGTTGATACTCCACTCTGGAAGCGGGCAACCCCTCGAATGGCTCCCATTCGTGACCGAGTTTGATGGCATGATCTTCGCGCAAAGCGTCCATCTGGGTGCCGTTCAATTGGCCGGAATGATTATCCTTGTGGCCCGCAAGCGGGAGCCCGTACCCCTTGACGGTATAAAGCAGGAAACAGACCGGCCGATCATGGTCGATCCCTTGCAGAGTATCCAACAAAGAACCCATGTCGTGCCCGCCGAGATTGGCCATCAAAGCGGCCAGCTCATCGTCGCTGCGCGCTTCTATCAGGCGGGTAAACGCCCCCTGGTCCCCAAGGTCATCCATAAGCCTTGCACGCCATGCGGCACCGCCTTTGAAGGTCAGCGCTGCAAAATCCTGATTGGGGCAGGCATCGATCCATGCACGCAGCTTCTCGCCTCCGGGCTCTGCGAAGGCGGCCTTGAGCAGTTGGCCGTATTTCAGTTCGATAACCTCCCAGCCGAGCGAGGTAAAAAGGTCACGATACAGGACATTTTGCGCATCCTGTGTAACCGCATCAAGGCTCTGGCGGTTGTAGTCGATGAACCACCAGCAATTGCGCAGATTGTACTTTTTCCCCTCAAGCAGCGCCTCATAGAGGTTGCCCTCGTCCAGCTCCGCATCGCCAAGGATGGAGATCATCCGACCCGGCGTTCCCTTGTTCCAATTCTTCGCCGCAAGATAATCCTGAATCATGGAGGCAAAGACCGTGATCGCGCCGCCAAGCCCGACTGATCCGGTCGAGAAATCCACATCATCGGCGTCCTTGGTGCGCGACGGATAGGATTGCGCACCGCCAAACCCGCGGAAGTTCTCAAGGTTCTCGCGGGTCTGCCGCCCCAACAGGTACTGCCAAGCGTGAAAGATCGGGGCAGCATGAGGTTTGACCGCAACCCGGTCTTCGGGGCGCAACAGGACTCCGTAGAGTACTGCCATCAATGTGGACAGGGATGCGCTTGATGCCTGATGTCCACCGACCTTCAGGTCATCCGTTTTCAGGCGGATTGCATTGGCGTTGTGCACTGTCCAGGTCGACAACCACAATGCCTTGCGCTCCAAATCCTCAAGAAGGTGAAGGTCGGATCTCGGGAAAGTCATAAGCCCACTCTCTTGATAGCGTCGTTAATCAGGAAACGCTAGCAAGGAGTCGATCCAGGACCATCAGGTCACACCCAAAATCATAGTTTGGGCACAGCAAAGAATGCCGTTGCCCATCTCGTGCGAACTCCCGCCTTGATCCTTCAGGGCAACTTGAAGCGGTCCGCCAAAAAACTGGCTTACAGCTATTGGCCGAACGCTTTATTGCGACAACTCCCTGAAAAACTCAATCATTCGCTGCTGTGACATGTGGTTGTCGTTCGGGGACGCGAAGCCGTGACCTGCTTCGTACTCGAAATAGCGGACGTCCGCGCCCCGCGCCGTGAGGGCTTCAACGATCTCGCGGGATTGCTCTACGGGTACACGCGGGTCGTGTATGCCCTGATGAATTTGAAGAGGCGTCTTGATCCGGTCCACCGCATAAAGCGGAGACATAGCCCTGGCCCGTTCCGGATCGTCGGCAGGATCAAATCCTATTTCCTTGAGGAAATAGCGCGTCACCCCGGCGGGCAGTCCAGCAACGAAACTTTCGATGTCAGAGATCCCAAACAGATCAACGGCACCATCAAAGGCGTCGGGGTATTGGGTGATGGTGGACAAAACCGAAAAGCCGCCGAAGGATCCGCCCATGATAAACCGTGGCCGGTCCGCGATATAGTCCAATTCCGCTGCATGGTCGGCAACGGCAAGGAGATCCCGAATATGGGCACCGCCCCAGTCGCCATCATCCATATCCGCGTAATCCTGACCAAACCCACTTGACCCACGCACATTGGGCAGAACCGCGACAAAGCCCGCATTCACAACCGCCTGACGCGCTGCTGAATAGGTCGGGTCGACATGGTCTTCGGGCCCGCCATGTACATAAAGCACCATCGGAAGCGGATTGTCGGTTGAGGCCTGCGCTGGCTTGAGGATATGTGTCGGAATTTTCGTCCCGTCGAAGCTTTCGAAGAGGACACTTTCGTAGTTGGCGAATGCGCTATCGGGCAAGCCCGACGCATCGGTGTCCAGCAAAAGATGTGTTCCGGCGTCGTCCTTTCCGTAGAAAATCGGTGGGCTGCCGTCCTCGACGGAAAAAACAATCGGCAAAGCGGCGGCTTTCGGGATGGATACACCCGACAGCATCGTTCCGCCCGGAGCCAACTGCATTTCCGTCCAGCCGCCTTCTGCATCGCGTTTGAAAAGCCCTGTGCGCGGCTGAAGTGCATCGCGCCACGACACCAGCAACAAGCCGGCACGATTGATGACAAACCCGTTCAGCCGACCTTCGATCGGCAGCGAAACTGGCTCAATCTCGCCGCCCGGCACCCACTGCCACGCCCGGGCAGTTCCGCCGTCACGGGTTGAGGTGAAATAGACAAACCCGTCGTGAAAGAACGCTCCAGACGCATTGGCATCTTCTTCCGCAAACCAATCAACGGCACCGGTTTCCAGATCAAAAAGACCAAGATGCCGGAGCTCGTTCGAGATATACTTTGAGAGCAACAGAGATTGCCCGTCCGGTGAGAGGTCAAGACAGTTCAGCGCGGCCTGCGGTTCGCTATAGATTGTCTCTGCATCGCCTGTTTCCGTATCCACGCGGACGATTTCGCGCTCGCCCCAGATCGCGCTGCCGCGTGCGGAATAGATTGCGTTGCCATCCGGCGCGTAGGTGCAGGGCATGTCGAGCATACCTTCCGGGGTGACCACCTGAAACCGTTCATGTTCAAGATCAACGATATGAAGCTTCCAGCGTTCATCACCAACCTGGTCGAACGTGAAAGCCAGTTGTGTGTCGTCTGGGGCGACCTGAAGTGGTCCGACATTGCCGGGCAATGCGCCGAAAACTTCGGTCGGTTCCCCGCCGGACGCCGGGATCCGAACAATGTGCCAGGGCGTACCTGGTGCCGCATGCACCGCATAAACAGAACTTCCGTCCTGGCTCATGGTAATTGCATCGATCTGATGGATATACTCGTAAGCTTCGGTGTCGAGAAGAACGCTCTGTTCAGCCTGCACTGACCCAGCCAGCAATGGCAGGGCGAACGTCGCGACTAGCGCGGGCGCAAAGAGGGGTCGTTTTCGTATCATGGCGGGAAACATTTTCTTTCAAAGAAGTTTCAGATGGGATCGCTGCATTATATTTTATGGGCCAGCATCCGTTTCACTGTGCCGATAGCGAACAGAAGAATACCTGCAATCAGGAGAAGAAAACCCAGCGGCAAAAAGAAACTTTCTTGCAGGACGCCGTTTTCGTCGAGATCGCCGTAGAACAGCCGTTCCAGAAGCAGGAAAACAAGACCTGCAATGGCTCCAATCAAGCCGGTCAGTTGTAGTTTGGTAAGCATGTGGGATGCCTCCTTCCGAGTGTTTTTTGGCGCATAGATCGAACGGTGCTTGCGCATCGCATTTCCTCTGGTCGCATGGCGCGATCATACCTGCCTTTGGATTTCCCCGGCCAGTTTCAACAAATATCCTTTTGCAAGGTCGCTATTTCCGCGGCTCAGCCATTTGATGCAATCAAACAGCTCCCAGATCAGACCGTCATCGCCTGACGTATAGACCGGAAAGTCCGCGTGTTGTGGCGGTGCTTCGTCTGTCAGTCTTCCTGCAACAATGTTGCCCTTATCCATCAATACGACATGCGGGTGAGCCAGCGGAAAGATGGTTTGCGTATCAATGCAATGGATTTCCGCGCTGGTCAGATCGGTGAAGATATATTTCTTGAAAGAGGCCTGATCATTTTCACCTTCCAGCCGATAGAAGATGTCCTTGTCCGCCTCAAATGTTTCAAAGCAATGCGATGCCCGCATGTGAAACCCATCCTGGGTAAACACCACGAGGTCTGCATCTGAAACACGATCCCCCGCACCTTTGGCAAGCGAACCCAGCAAGACGATTGCCACGACTTCCGGGTTATCCGCAAAGGCCGCGTATGCAGATTGGACGAGTTTCTCCTGATGCTGTAGGTGTGACAGATCAAGCTTTTCAGCATTCATTGTTGTGACCTAACAAATTGTACAACCAGATAGGGCAGTTATACCAAGCTTTGGTGAGTATCGTTGCATTTATGTGATGGATGCCGCAGCGGCCTTGCCCAAACCGGTGGTCGATATGTTTTCAGGGCTCGTCACGTGACGCACAGATCAGTTCACCCAACACGCTCAGTCGTCTATGCACAAGGTTTCCCCATTTCAACGGTGACAAAGACCAATTTGTTCTCTCCGGTATTGGTCAGGTCGTGGACAAAGGTCTTGTCAGGTGACAGATCGGGAAAGTGCAGCCTCTGGCCATTGGTAGATGTGACATTCTCGATGCGGCCATCCCTGTAGCAGGAACTGGTTTGCCCATCGGTCAGAACCGTTCAGGTGTCGGGCCGGTTATGCCGACGGGCGAGACGCAAGTGTCAGATCCTCATGCCCCCGGTTTCGGGAACCAGTTCGGTCCCGATCCGATCGTTGCCCAGGGCGCGTTCAATCTCGCTTTTGGAAAGGGGGCGGCTCATGCCGCCACCTCATAGTTTCCGTAGGTGGTATAGCCGTTGTGATCGCCACCAAAGAGCGTATCTCCGTCGAACTCGGCCAGCGGCAGGTCGTCGGCATAGCGGCGCGGCAGGTCCGGATTGGCGATGAAGGGGCGTCCAAAGGCCACCACATCAGCCAGGCCTTCGGCTAGAATGGCACCGGCCTTTTCCTTGTCATAGCCGCCCGCAACGATGATCGCACCGTGGAAAACCTCACGCAGAGCTTCACGGAACCTACGCGGTGTTTCCGGCGCGTCGTCCCAGTCGGCTTCCGCGATATGGATGTATGCAATCCCGATCCGCCCAAGTTCCCTAGCCATCGCTAGGATTGTATCCGGCGCTTCAGGGTCGTCCATCCCACGCTGGGTGATGAAGGGCGAGATGCGGATACCGACGCGATCCGCACCGATCTCGGCAGCCACGGCCTCGACAGCCTCGACCGCGAAACGAATGCGGTTTTCAACGCTGCCGCCGTATACGTCCGTACGCTTGTTCGAGCTTGCGCGCAGGAACTCGTCGATCAGATAACCGTTGGCTGCGTGGATCTCGACCCCGTCGAAGCCAGCCTCCTTGGCGTTGCGGGCCGCCTGTGCATAATCGGCAATGACGCCTGCGATTTCATCTGTTTCCAGCGCGCGCGGTGTCGGGCATTCCACCATGCCGCCTTCACCCGTTTCGGGATCCACGACCCAGACGGTTGAATCCGGGGCAATCGCCGAGGGTGCGACGGGCTGACCATCTTCATGGAACATCGCGTGGCTCATCCGGCCGACATGCCAAAGCTGGTTGACGATGCGTCCGCCTGCCTGATGTACAGCATCGGTCACCTTGCGCCAGCCTGCAACCTGTTCCTGCGAGTGAATACCCGGGGTGAAAGAGTATCCCTGACCCTGTTGGGTGATCTGAGTGGCTTCGGTGATGATCAGCCCCGCATTGGCACGTTGGGCATAGTATTCAGCCATCATCGCATTGGGGATGTTGCCGGGCTGGTCGGTGCGGCAGCGCGTCATCGGGGCAAGTGCGATGCGCGATGGCAGATCAAAGGGACCGACTTTGGCTGTATCAAAAAGAGTGGTCATTGTTCTATCCTTTATGGAGAAGTTAAGCCTGAACGACAGTTTCGTTGGCTCAGGCTTTGTGTTGTGCGCCCAAGCGGGGTTTGCGTTCCTGCGTTATGATGAACAGCACACCGAGGATCGGAACCACAGCTGCTGCAAAGGGAATTGCCGTTGCGCCCAGCGTGCTGTCGACGACGGCAGCGCCGATGATTCCGCCAAGCGCATTGGCGATATTGTAGGCAGAGATATTGGCCGTCGCAGCGAGCTCGGGCGCTTTTGTGCCGAACTTCATCACCCGCATCTGCATCGCGGGTACATTGGCAAAGCTCATCACGCCAAAGAGGAAAGCAGCGACGACAAAGGGCCATTTGGAAGGTGCGGTAATACCAACCACGACAAGGGAGGCGATCATCGCGATGGGCCAGCCGATCAGGGACAGGCGCAGATTGGCGTCTGCGGTCCGGCCACCCAAAGTGTTGCCCAGCACCAGCCCCAATCCGACGATGACCAGAACCCACGTCACATCAGCGCGCGGAAATCCGGCGACCTGCTCGGCCACGGGGGCGATGTAGCCATAGAACCCCATGAATCCTGTCCAAGCCAAAACGGTAAAGGTGAGGCTCGCAAGCAGGTTGCGGTCGGCAAATACACCAATCTGGTCCCGAATGGATGTTACCTCTTCACGACCCTGACGCGGAATTGCGGACAGGATGGCGAGTGAGGCGACCACGCCCAGAACCGCCACAATCAGAAAGGTGGTGTTCCAGCCAAAGTTATTGCCGACCCAGGCACCGCCGGGCACACCCAGCACGTTGGCAAGAGTCAGGCCGGCAAACATCTGCCCGACGGCCCGGCCTTCCATATCCCTGGAAACGAGGCGCGTAGCAACGACGGCCCCAATGCCATAGAAGGGGCCCTGAGTCAGACCGGCAATGATGCGGCTGATCAAAAGCGTGGCATAGTCACCGGCAAAGGCGGACATGATGTTGCCTGCGATGAACAGGCCCATCAAGCCGAGCAATACGTTGCGTTTGTCGAACCGCGCAAGCCAGAGCGTCAGGATCGGACCACCGATCACAATCGCCATTGCATAAGCGGTAATGAGTTGCCCGGCCTGGCCTTCGGTGATGCCCAAATCCTCGGCGACTTGGGTGAGCAGGCCTGCGATTACGAATTCCGCGGTGCCGATGGCAAAGGCGGAAAGAGTGAGGATCCAGACCTGTAAGGGGAGATTTGATCCGGTAGACATTGGAATATTCCTGTTCAGTTGATCAACGCACCGCCGTCGATGTCGATCACGGCGCCGGTAACGGAGGGGGTTTCGATGGCAAAGAGATGACCTGCTGCCACGTCCTGCGGTTGGGCCACGCGACCGGCGGGCAAGCGGGACGCTGCCCCGTCAAGCATCTGCTTGCGCGCACCGGCTTCCATGTTCGCATAGGCCTCGGTATCGGTCAGGCCCGGGCTGACAACATTGACGCGGATCGGGGCAAGCTCCTTGGCGAGGATCTTGGTGCTGGCTTCAAGAGCAGCGTTGATCGCCGTCTTAATGAATGTCCCGGGGACAGTGCGGCGGGCCAAAAATCCGCTGGTGAACGTGATCGTGCCGCCCTCACGTAGGTTCGGGGCTACAGCTTGAGCCGCGCGGATGCTGCCCCAGAATTTTATGTCGAAGGCTGCGCGCGCGGCGTCAAGATCGAGGGATGCAATGGCTCCGCCCGGCGCTTGTGAACCTGCGGTGAAGACAAGATGGTCGACCGGGCCTTGGTCAGCGATCCAACTGGTCAGAGCGGCGCCGTCTGAAACATCAAGTCCTGTCGCGCGACTGGCGCGCACGACTTCGGCCCCGCGTGAAGCCAGGGCATCTGCCACGGCAGCGCCGATACCCGACGTACCGCCGATCACGATGGCTTTCTTTCCGATCATGTTAGTCATTTTCATCTCCTGGGAGGGGGGTGGTTTCGCGGAACACGGCTTCGATGAGCTGTCCGCAAGGTGCATGGAAAAATAGACGCCGCTCGTTCAATTCGGGCAGGTCCATAGTTGAATACCGGATGCCTTTTTCATCGAGGCTCCTGCGAAAGGGGGTATAGCCGGTGAGGCGAAATCCGACGTGGTCCCAGGCTTCGGGGCTTGCGTTGGGACCCAGCCCACGCGAACCGATCAAATGGACAATTGGGTCGTCGCCGGCATAGAGCCAGTGGCCCGGAATCCGCTGGATGACCTTGGGGCGCGGCTTTTCTTCAAGTCCGAATACATCGATAAAAAAGTCTCGCGTGCCAGCGAGGTTTCGGGTGCGAATGGTCACATGGTCAAGTTGCATCGTGCTGGTCCTTCGGTTGTCAACAAATTGCCTCTTGCGGTGCATCAATAGAATTGAGTAATTTTCGAAATAATACTTCGGGAATCGCGAACAATGATACTGGACAATCTTTCGCTCTTTCTGCGTATCGTCGAAAAGGGCGGGCTAGCGGCTGGTGGACGTGAGATGGGGTTGTCGCCAGCAACGGTGTCGGAACGCGTTGCCGCGCTCGAGGCACATTACGGCGCACGGCTATTGAACCGGACAACACGCTCTATCAGTCTGACGGAAGAAGGGCGCGAATTGGTTGATGGCGCGCAGCGTTTGCTGGCAGAATCGGACGAATTGGAAGCGCGCATCCGGCTTGGGGTTGAACGCATTGCCGGCCCAGTCCGGGTGAGTGCGCCGTCCGATCTGGGGCGCAATCGGTTGGCCCAGATCATCGACAAGTTTCTTGAAGAAAATCCTGAAGTTACAGTCGATCTGCATCTGAGTGATGGCTTTGTCGACGTCTCCGCAGCGGGTTTCGATCTGGCAATACGTTATGGCGATTTGGCAGACAGTAGTTTGGTCGTCCGGCGTTTGGCCGACAATTCGCGGATCGTTTGCGCCGCTCCGTCCTATCTTGAGCGGTCTGGAACGCCAGTGCATCCCATCGACCTAGAAAGCCATAATTGCCTTCTCATGAGGTTTGGATCGGATGTGGACCGTGCTTGGCCCTTTGCAATTGATGGTGGGAGGCAAATGGTCACGGTGCGGGGAGACCGGATTGCCAATGACGGCGACCTGATACGACGCTGGGCTTTGGAAGGGCGTGGAGTTATGCGCAAATCGCAATGGGATGTGCATCAGGATATTTGTGCAGGGCGGCTCATCCCGCTTTTGCGAGAATTTGAAGTTGCTCCTATCTCCCTGCAGGCCGTCATGCCGGCAGGGCGCACGCAACCGCGCCGAGTTCGGGCGTTACTTGCTTC
This sequence comes from Tritonibacter mobilis F1926, assembly GCF_000376545.2. Lineage (NCBI taxonomy): Bacteria > Pseudomonadati > Pseudomonadota > Alphaproteobacteria > Rhodobacterales > Paracoccaceae > Tritonibacter > Tritonibacter mobilis. The sequence goes on along the minus strand of NZ_CP015231.1, from coordinate 217,225 downwards.
CATTGTGTCGAATTTTAGCACAGCTCCAAAACTTACCTAATTGGCCTTTCCCGTTGCGGCGCTCCGGTTTGACACATGGGTCATTCTGTTCAGGGTCTCCACCCTGTGTGAGGTGAAGATTTGGCGCAATCTCTTTTCGTCTCCGTCGGAAATTGCATTAATCATCTCCACATGTTCAGCGTTAGAGCTTTTCATAGCATTGCCGATCGTCAAACTATTCACGACGTGGGAGGCGAGTTGCCCCATCAGGTTACGATATGTTCGTGCCAGGTGATCGTTTCCAGCCATGCCGAGTAGCGTGTCGTGAAACGCCTGGTTGTGCTGGGCATAGTGACCTGTGTCGTTCGCTTGGATTGCTTTATCCATGTCGGCGACCTGGCGTTTCAGGTTCTTCAAACCTTCTTCCCAGGAACGAGTGGCGTTTTTTGACATCAAAAGAGCAGCTAATCCATTATCGAGAATGGCGCGCATCTCAAAAACGCACTCGACTTCATATTGATCTAGGACCTTTACAAACCAGCCCTTGTTTTTCTTCTGTTCGAGGAGGCCCTGGCCTTCGAGCGCGCGGAGTGCCTCGCGCACAGGTCCGCGGCTGATGCGAAATTTACTTGTAAGCTCTTGCTCAGTTACGTGATCCCCACCTCGCCTCAGGCCAGAGATAATCTCGTCCTCAATTTTTGAGCGCACCAGTGAAGCGATGCTTGTACCGCGCAAAAGCTCCAGATCAGTGGCAAGAGACGTGGTTTCTGTCATTCGTGTTCTTCTTCATCGTTGAGCAGGCAAAACTCCTGTGACTTGAGTATCCGGTTTTTTTGACTGATTTGAAGGGAATTTACCTTTCGGTAGTGAATCCAGTCCGGATCCGATTCCATGGCAGCACGTCGGCAATCGCGATCCGCATGTGAGTCGTAGCGGCGCAGCTGGATGACAAGGTTCAAGTCTCCGATCTCGGATACGAAATATCCGATCGGCCTGCCCAGATGCTTTGTCTGAACATCGTAGCCCAGTTCCTTGTAGCGCTGCAGGTACTCCCCGAGACGACCCGGTTGGATCTCATAAATTCGCTCTTCGTAAATGGCCATGTCAGCTCCTTTCCTCATGTCCTTGACGCAAGATTACTTGATGGACTATAGAATGTCTATTGTAGATTGTAGGACAATCGTGTGGAGGAATATCATGAACACTGTTGCTGGCCTGAAACACGGCCTCATATTGGGATTAGGTCTTGCTCTTGCCGCGCCGGCATTTGCGCAGGATCGCCTGGCGGTCGGAACAACCTCATCATCATCAAGTCAATACGGCTACTACGTTGCCGTGGCTCAGGTTTTGAAGTCCGTCGGGGTCGACTTGCAGGTCGTCGAAACCGGTGCATCGCTTGACAATCTGCGGCGACTTGACCGTGGTCAGGTGGATATGGGGCTCGTCACGACGAATATCGCCAAATTGGCAGCCGAAGGGCACGAATCGATCCCTCAGCAAAGCGATACCCAGACGCTCTGGATTTATGCACAACTGCCGCAAAACGTAATTGTGAGGGCAGATGCAGAGATCGATAGCATCGCCGATCTCGAGGGCGTCCAATACAACCCTGGGATCCGTGGTTCCGCCACTGAGAGCACCGCTGAACGAGTCTTTGCGGCAATGGGTGTTCAGCCTGATTTCGTGCGCGGCTCCACGGGGGATACTGTCGACGCGATCAAGGATAACCGCGTTGCGGGATACGTCAAATCAGGTGTCGGGTACAAGGTGGACGGCTCAACGCTTGATCTCGCGTCCTTCGTTCCGGTGAAGATCTTGGGGCTTACCGACGAGCAAAAACAGTCTATCTCGGAACAGGTCAGCGACGTGACCCTTATGGACGTGCCGGCGGGTGCCATTGAAGGTGCGGAGCCCTATACGACCTGGTCGATGGGATTTGCCACTGTCGTGAAGCCGGATTTCGATGAAGAGACCGCCTATCGCATCGCCAAAGCGATCTTTGAAGACCAGGAAATTCAGCGCGGTGCCTTTGCCGTTACCGGAGAATTCGACTTGGCTCAGTTGACTATCGATGTCGCCACGACGCCGTTGCATCCCGGTACGATCCGCTACCTCGAAGAAAAGGGCTACAAGGTACTGGACGATTTGCGCCCCTGAATTCGCCCTCTGAAACTGACCGGGGTGGCGTCTGGCGCCGCCCCCTCCTGGGAGGAAAAGCCTCATGTCTGATACTACCTCATCCACTTCTGAGGGCAGTCGGCCCTTGGTGGGGATTGTGCTGGCGCTCTGCGCCGTTGCTTTTGTCGCTCTAACATCTGGATTTGGTCAGTTTACCAACCTCGTCCAACGCCCAGCCTTTTTGTTGCTAATAATTTTGCTCGGGTATGCGCTCTATCCCGCGAAAAACTTGGGAAAAGCTGGATGGATCGTCGATATTGTCCTGGCTTCAGGTGGCACCGCTGCCTGTGCCTCGATCATCTGGCGATCGGATATCATCGCAACCTCCTTGCCTTTCGCCGAACCACTCGACCTTGTACTTCTTATCACCCTTCTGTTGGCATCGATCACCCTAATGGTCCGGATGGTAGGCTGGGCGTTCCCTGGCTTTGTCATCCTGGCGCTTGCCTATGCGCTTTGGGGTAATGTCATTCCGGGTACTTTTGGCCACCGTGGCGTCGATATCTGGTTCCTGACGGAGACACTGTTTCTTGGCGATATCGGCCTGTGGGGGCTGCTTACAGGCGTCGCTGCAACAACAATTGCGCCCTTCGTTCTGTTTGGGTCGATGATCCTGAATACTGGCGGCGGCCAGACTTTCATGGACATCGCGATGCGGGTCAGTGGACGCTCTCCCGGCGGTGCTGCAAAAATGGCGACGGTCGCCTCGGGCCTCTTCGGCATGGTTAGCGGCAGCGCGGTGGCAAATGTCGCCACCACGGGCAACCTGACGATCCCGCTCATGCAACGGCTAGGATACCCTGCGCGACTGTCAGGCGCGGTAGAGGCTGTCGCCTCCACGGGTGGGCAACTTGCGCCTCCGATCATGGGGGCGGCCGCCTTTGTGATGGCAGAACTTGTCGGCGTCAGCTATCTGACTATCGTGAAGGCTGGGGTCATTCCAGCCTTGCTGTTCTACACGTCCATCTTCGTCATTCTTCATTTGCTTGCAAAGCGCTGGCAACTGCCGTTGGTCCCTGAAGAGGACATGCCGGCCTGGCGCGAAGCGCTGGATCTGAAACGCCTGCTGCCACTGATTGCCGGGCTGACCGCCTTGATTGTGGCCGTGTTCAGCGGCCGGTCGATCGCCTTCTCCGCCTTCATTGGAACCATGGTTCTGCTAGGTGTCTACCTGACGCTTAACATTCGCGGGAAAGAAGATCTGCGGATCTGTTCAAAGGCTATTCTGGCGGGGGCAAAAGATGCCGGCATCGGCTTTGTTACCATCACCGTTTTGCTTGCCGGCGCCCAGATTCTGGTGTCGATCATCAACCTAACGGGAGTGGGCGTGGCCCTGTCATCTCTGATCGTGGACGGGTTTTCATCTTGGCCCTTGCTGGCTCCGGTCGTTGTGGCCATGGCGTGTCTTGTTCTCGGCATGGGTGTCCCGACGACCGCCGCTTATATCCTAGTTGCTTCGATCTTGGCGCCGGCGATGATCCGCATCGGTTTTGATCCGCTCGCAACACACCTGTTTGTGCTGTACTTTGCTGCTCTCTCCGCGATTACGCCACCAGTTTGTGTGGCGGTGTTCGTGGCTTCCGGTATCGCAAAAACCTCATGGTTCGCAGTAGCCAAACAGGCCATCCGGCTCAGCAGCGCGATTTATCTTCTGCCATTTGCGTTCCTGTTCATACCGGGGCTTCTGGGGCAGGGCGACACCGCCGACATAGCTCTCAGCGTATTACGCGCAATCGTCATTACCTGTGCCATAGCCATGCTGGCGAGCGGCAGAGCGTGGGATCAGCGCGGCATCCTGACCCTTCTGCTGTGGCTTGGCGCTCTCGGCTTGGCGCTCGTTCCCTCAACCTACGCGATCGGCGGCGCGGCTGTGCTTTCTCTCATCATCGTCTACCTGCCGGATGGCTATGCCGGTGTTCCAGAAACTTCTTCCCCCGCAACAAAGGAGATTGGGAAATGACTACCTCACGCAGAGACTTCATCAAGGCCGGTGTGGGCGTCGCCGCAGGAGCGTCCGTTCTGGCAAACGCGGCCAATGCTCAAACCACGGCGGCAGATGCGAAGCCGGATGCCAATGGGAAATTCTGGCCAGGTGGCGCGCAATTGGTAATCTCGATCTCGTCACAGTTTGAAGCTGGTGCACAGGGCAAAGATGCCGAAGGGCCATTCCCTCCGATGGAAGCGGGCTATGTCGATACGATCACGCCGAGTTGGTATGCCTACGGCATGGCCGAGGGTATGCCGAGGCTGCTCGACCTTTGGGACCGGCACAATGTCAAGGTCACATCGCACATGGTGGGGCGCGCGGTCGAATTGCAACCTGATCTCGCCAAAGATCTTGTCGCGCGCGGGCACGAAGCAGCCGCACATGGCTATAGCTGGACGCCCCAGTATTCGATGACCCCTGACGAGGAACGTGCATCATACGAGAAGAACATCGAAGTTGTAGAACGCATCACAGGCGAACGTCCCATCGGCTTCAATGCCTTCTGGATGCGACAAACGCCTGCGACGCTCGAAATCCTGCAGGACCTGGGCTTTCTCTATCACATCGACGACCTCACGCGAAACGAGCCGTCGATCACGCCGGTTCGCGGTAAGCCGTTCATGGTTGTTCCCTACACGCTGAGAACGAATGATATCGTTCGCTTCGGAGCTCAGGGCATGACGGCCGCTGCGTTCGAGCAGGAACTGAAGGATGAGTTCGACGTGCTATACGCAGAAGGCGCCACGCGTCGCAGAATGATGTCTATCAGCACTCATGACCGTATTGCCGGTGCGCCCGGTATTATCAATGCGCTCGATCGCTTCCTCACCTATGCGCGCCAGCATGATGGTGTGGCCTTCATGCGAAAGGATGAGATCGCAAGATTCGCCATGGAACAAGCGGATACGCCTCAAAACCCACCGCGCGACCTCTAACCTTATCGCGGAACTACGCGTAGCGCTTTCGCGGAAAAGCGATACTGGAGCGTAGTTCTGCAACCCACCCTTGCGGCAGACCTTTCGCTGCCGTCCAAACTAGGGAGAGATACCATGAAGTTTGCCTACGACCTTTCGGCCGCCGCTGCAGCGGTCCTCGGTCTCATCGTCGCCGGGTTGACCGTTTGGACGATCGTGACGATGCCGGTGGCGCAATGGACAAGCATTTCGTCCATTGGTTTCCTCGCGATAATGCTCGGCGGCATATTTTCCGTGGCCAGAAACCGGATGAACGTATTCGCCACGATTGCAGCCTTGTTCGGGGCATTAGTGATCGGAAGGCTGTTTTCGACAATGCGGCTCGAAGGAGACGGCGATGTGCCACTTGAAGCCCTCGATCCACTGTTGATTGCCGAAACCGGACCGGGGTTTCCATCGATCACGTATACCGCGACGGCTCTAGTGATCACCCTCGCCTTGCACTTTCTCTTGATCACCAGTCGCAACAGATCCGGCGCTTCAGGCACGTTTCTCCAGTGCCAGGTCAGCACCGCCGAATGGGGCATGACCGCGCTAAGGGTCTATGTCGGCCTGATGTTCATTGCCCATTTCGCGGCGCATATATTCGGCGGACCGATCCCGTTCTCGGTGTTTGTCGACTATTTCGGTTCGATCGGTTTGCCTTTTCCGTCAGCCTTTGTAGTTCTCGCCGGCCTCATCGAACTTGCGGTTTGCATCGGGCTTGCGTTTGGCTTCATGACGCGGATCGCGGCCGTAGGAGCGACAGTCTATCTCTTTGTCTCGGTCGGGCTCGGTGGGCACTATTCGATTGGGTATGTTTGGGTTCTGCCAACGGGAGGCTGGGAGTTTCCTGCACTCTGGATGTTTGCCACAGCACTCTTTGCGTTTGTTGGCGGTGGGACCGTGTCGCTCGACCATTGGTTGAGACCCAGGTTTGCAGAAGCGTTAGGGCATTTTCGTTTCTTGATTGCTTGATGCGTCTAGGCACAAGGTTGAGTACGACTGTACGTAGCGAGATCATTCACACTCCACTCCCAGGGGGACGACTGGTGAGAATAGGCACACCAAAAGAGATAGCCGAGGGTGAGTCGCGTGTAGCAATGACGCCATTGTCGGCGCTTGATCTTCAGAAGCTGGGGTTTGAGTGCTGTATTGAGTCTGGCGCGGGTGAGGCTGCGGGGTTTACCGATGCGGCCTATGCCGACGAAAACCAACCGGTGACGTCGAGATCACGAGGCAGGTCGCGGTTGCGCACCTCTCGCCAGAGGATTTCGTCAGCGACCACGAATCCGGGCCGATTGACCGCCCAGCTCAGCACCTCAAGCGGCTGGAACACTGGCCCCTGTCCGGTCTGCTCATGCCAGACGGAGATACCAAAGGCCCGCGCCATCAGATCCGGCGTCAGCACCTCCGCAGGTGGGCCATCGGCGAGGATGCGCCCCTCGATCATCAGCAGGACGCGGGTGCAATGGCGCGCCGCAAGACTAAGGTAATGCATGGAGACCAAGGCCGCGCGCCCGGCTTTCGAGAGTTCGGCAAAGACCTCCATAGTGGAGATCTGATGCGCGGGATCGAGCCCCGCCGCCGGTTCATCTGCCATCAAAAGCGGCGTGTCCTGCGCCAAGGCGCGGGCGATCAGGACCCGCGCCTGCTCTCCCCCCGATAGGCGCGACGCGGCACGCTGGCGCAGGGGGGCAAGCCCGATATGGGCAATCGCACGGTCAACATGCGCCCTCTCGCCGGGCGGCAGCCCCCGGTGAGAGGGCAGATGCGGCAGAGCGCGGTGATGTGACGATTTGGACACCTCAGATAACCCGCCGTTCAGCCTGCGGTTGTCCGGTCGAAGGCTTTGATGCACCGCTTGCGCGGCACTTTGAGTTCGTTCGGTGGGTCTTCTGCCCGGGTTTGGCATCAGGCGGGCGCACTTCGGCTGGGAAGCCAGCGCAATCGGTCCATGTTGTAGACTATGTTTGCCATCGTGATCTCGGCCGAGCGATAGGCGGTGTCTGCCCAGACCCGACGCTCTGTAGGGTTGCGGCTCATTCCGTGCTTGCACCCAAGTTAAACCGCAGCCGAAAGGGTCGGTAGGTTGCGGCGGTTGTGTGCTCCCGCAACCAATACTAATTCCCCAACAATATCAACGCCTTCCAGCCGTGCCTCGCCAGAGTGCGCGGCCTTCGGCGTTGCAATGACCGCCGCCGACCCCGTCGCAAGACGCAATAGCGCCGCAAGATCTCCCTCCAACTCGATCTCAACGCCCGTGCTCTCCTTCGCTGGGATCAGTACGATCCGATCCACCAAAGCCCGCAGCGCTTCCTTCGCAGCGGGCATCTCTGCGCTTCTCCCCAGACCCGCAATCAACGCCGCCACCCGCTCGCGGTAGGTCACCGCCATTGATGGATGGATCAGGATCGGATCCGGGGCAGGGGAGGCGGAAAGCCTGCGCTCGAGCTGCTGCCGTTGCTGATCGAGCTCAATCATCCGCTCCTTCACCTGCTCCGCTGGAACACCTGCGATAATCGCGTCCACCAGATTTTGGTGATCGCGTTTGGTCTGGGCGAGGCTGCGTTCCAGGGTCTCTCTCGCGCCCTTGGCCTCCCGGCGCAGCCGGTTGCGTTCTTCGGCATAGGTCTCGCAAAAGGCCGCAAGCGCCTCTGGATCCATCAGGTGATTGGTCAGGGCGTTCAGGACCCGCGCTTCCAGATCCGTCTGGGCGATGGTGCGCATATTGGCGCAGACCGCTTTGCCCTTGTTGCGCGCGGAGGAACAGCCGAAGGATGATTTTGAAACTTTGGCAATGCCCCCACCGCAGCAGCCACAGGTCATCAGCCCAGAGAAAAGAGTGCGGGGGCGGCGGCGATCCCAAGTGACAACCGAAATCCGAGGGTGTTTGGCGGCAAGGCCGACAGTACATTGAACTACTGCAATACGTTGATTGTACGGATGCGTGGAATGCTAGCGTCCGCCGAGCTGCGGTGCCTTTTCGGGAACGAAGGCGAAGACATCTGCTCCCTCCTCAATGAATTCTTGAACACCCTCGGCTTTGATGCCAGTGCTGTCGACGAGCAGGTTCAGCGGACCCGCACCGCCACGATAGGGGATGCTCACGTTCAGCTTTCGCTGGCGGCGGCACAGGGTGCTGAAGTCCGGCACCGGCCAGTCCAGCCCGACCAGTTGCAGCAGGCTCTGCACGAAGCCGGTCGTCTGCCGCAGCGGCATGCCAAAGAGTACCTTCATCGTCAGGCACGTCTGGATCGCGGCATCACTGAAAACCGGCGGCCGGCCTCGCTGTCCCGTCGCGGGCGGCTTCCAAACCATATCGGGATAAACCACACTGTCAGCGAACCGAGCCGCCTCAGTGCCTCATTGTAAGTCGACCAGTTCGTGGTCTTATACTTCGTTGGGGTCCAACTGTTCATGCATCCCAGCTATCACGCTGGATTCACGCAGTGAATCCCTCAACCGATTTCTGCAACAAGGCCCCGTAGCATAGGTCCGTCTGGGAAAAGGGGAACCGCGCTCAGACCCCAATTTGTGCAACAGCGCCATGTATTGGCTATGAATCCTGACCCTAAGCCTGCTCAGAGAAGGGAAAACCCGCTCAGCCCCGATTTGTGCAGAAAAGCCGGTTCATAATGGGCATTCTCTACGAACTGCGTACGAGCCTTATGTGAACAATCAGCGCCAAGGGTTGTCCGGGCCTTCGAGGAACTTTTGAAACGCCAGAACTGTGGGGGTATCGGCAGGGTCACCAATGTTCCGAGGGAAAGTCGCGGCAAATTGAACTTTTATCGGCCTAAAGAATATATAGGGCGGAGGTACTCGCGCATGCGCCGGACTTTGCATATCAAGAAATCTATCTAGGCAACCGTCAAGATAGCGTGAGACAGTGAGGACATCCAAGTAAGCCTCTTTAGCATCGGCATTTTTTAATGACGACAATATACGCTGATTATAGATCTTTGCCTTTGTACTTCCGTCTCGCAGGCCTTCAACTAAATCACTTGCTAGATGGCCTTTTTCATCACGCATTAAGGAAACGATTAGGTCTTCGGATCGGTCTCCTGCGCTTAGGTGCTGGGCCGCTTGCGTCAGGATGTTCGAATAGTCTGCAATTCTCACGAGAGCGGACTTGAAAGAATTAACTTGTGGTTTCATAGGTCACACTCATTAGGGTTACCCGCACGCAACGATGCGCGTGAAGGGGATGTTGGGGCACGATCATTCCACGTGGTATGCCAGTAATCTTTCACTTGATCTCGAGAAACGGATCCAGAACGTGGTCCAGGAAGCCAGACCTGTTCTCCCCCGCCGCGCAGCATTTGACCATCCGCGAGTTTTTGAGGCGCAATTTCTCCGATGAAGCCGGCTGGTGGTGGGGGAAGTTCTGCACGGATAAACGCACCGGCTTCATTCCAGTCATTCAATACAGCATCCCGGGCGCGCCACACAGATTCCTCATCAGGCGGCATGGACTTACTCCAAAAACCGCCGGTGTGCCCATCCGCATTGTCTATCACACGGTATAGGCTTTGACCCGGCGCAAATGTTTCGTAGCGTGGCTTGCTGCCAAAAGTGGCTAATTGCTTACGAAAGAATTCTGGTGATGCTTCGGCCTGTTCACGCAAATACCTCGGTAGGTTCGGGTCGGCGAGAAATTCTTCAGCCCATTTGGCCGATAATTCTTCTATATCAACCAAGAAACGTGCGGTTGAGGCGTCAATCGGCTCTGCCCCTGCTTCCAGTGCCGTCTTGTCAAACCCTACTCGTCGCATAGTATCTTGCCAGCTGTCATAGGCTTGTCGTGTAGCCTGCATTGAACGCCGCACAATAATTCCCTGACCGGGCACGACACGCCATGCACGGGAGGCGAAGTTGGCAAGGCCGCGCAGCAGGCGCTGCTGGATCTCATCTGCCACGCGGGGGAACATAGAATTGGCCATACCCCGGACATGTTCGATGCTCTCACGTAGTTGTGCGCCCCCCCAGCTCGGCAGTTTACGCAAGCAGCTATCGAGAAAGCTATTAAATTTCTGAGTGACGGTTCCGACGTGCCCTGGTAGTTCATCCGCGAGTTCTTTCAGGAACCGATAGCCGTTGATCTTCATACCCGTCTTATGAAGTGCCTTGTTGATGTAAATCAGGATCTTGCCGACTTCACCTGCATTACGCCAGACTAGCTTTATGACACCTTTGGCCAAAGATCCGAGTGATGGAACAAGACCAATCAAGCACGCAAATACGCCAACCCAGACCACAAGCTCTGTGTACCGGCGATCCCAGATCAGTGCTTTGCCGTTGGCAATCAGATCGCGAGCGTCTGCGACCTGATCGATGCCAGGGACAGCTGTCACCACCGCATTGGTGATAATCTGCCCGGTTGACATGTCCTCATTGAAATCACCCTGTGCTACGTCCCATGTCCACTCGGCACCACTCATCACTGCGTTAGCTGCGCGGGACAACCAGCCGGCCTCATCTTCTACGGGCTGAGGCTCCTCATATGGTGCGGGTTCGGTCGGATCATCGAAGACAAATACTTCGACCGGTCCAGAGTGATCGCCTAAGTCGACATGAACATAGTTGTGCTCGGCATCAGGACCGATAGAAATTACGCCTTCTGCAATGACGCTACCACCAGCAGCGCCATCGTTTGGTGTCTGAACAACATAGACTGCATCTGTAACCGGATCACCTTCAGTGTACTCATAGCGTACATGTATCCAGTTACCTGTGTGGCATTCTGCGCATCCGCCTCCGACGGCATTCCCAGATTGTGAAGCGGCAGCGGCTTGGGCTGCATCATATCCACCATCAGCCATGATCTGTCCCTCGCTGAGAGCGGGGTAGTCGGCTCTCAAGCATATCAATTATGTCGATTGCAATCGTGGCAGAACGGCTATCAAACAGCGCTTTCAAGGGCTTATGCATAGGATCATCCAAGAAAAAAGGCGTCCAAAGACGAGCAAGAATTGTGTGAATATGACGGTGATCGTTGTAAGTTCCGTCAGGAAGTGAATGACGCACTTGTTGCATATGACAGGTATGCGAAAAGCTGGCACGGGTACTTTGATCTTGAAAGTCCCATTCCGGTTCCAAACTGAGGCTCGTGGCAGGGTTGTTTGAGAAAGCACGCAGATCTTTAATCGTGCTTTGCAATCCTTTCTGAGTCGTCACCAGCTGGTGCCACTGCCGTTGTGCCAGTGTCTCCTCCATACGCAGCGCCCGAAGAGCTGCAGACGAATGCTGCTGACCAAGTATTTCTTGTGAGGAAGGTGCGACTCTTGGGTCCGCCAGAAACCACCTACCGTAATAAAGACCTAGAACAGCTAAGCGACCGATATCGCTACGGCGGCGGAACCCTAGCGGCCGTAGATCATCAATGAGACCAGTAATCATTGCAGAAATTGGTAGGGTATCTATCAATCCCAGAATTCGCAGTTGTTCGGGCACGCATTGAGCCAAAGAATGTGAGAAATCTATCGAAAATTTCTGCTCTACCGCCATGTCATAGGCGTCGCGGTCTTCCTTTAGAAGTATGGGTGGTGTGGGTGCGGAGGAAATTGCGCTGATGTCTGCTATCTGTGCGGATCGGCCTGAGATAAAGATCGCGGATCGGATGCGCGTTGGTTCGATGTTAACGAAAGGAGATGTGTTTCTGTGGAGCAAGCTCACAGCCATGTGGCTTTCCCAGAAACGTTGATAATACCACTTCCCGTTATTGTCTTGGACTCTGGTGAACCGTCGAAAATGACGCCAAAGATCTTCCAGAGTTCCATCGGCTCGGAGGTAAATTCCGGCCTCTGCTGGCCATACGTCAGCATTAGAATCGACCTGCGTGAACAATTTTTGAGTAAATGTGTTATCTTCCTCGAGCTTCACAATCCACGGCGCGACGTCTTTCAACTCATTGAATGCATCACCTTTGAAAAGGCAACGAAACCGCAAGCCTGATGTTTCCAGCCGTTCTGGCAAATTTCGAATTTTGGCAGCGTCGAGGATGGCGTAGGTTGATGTTTGCTGTTGAGATGCAGGTGCTGTAGGGTCCCGGTCGCCGTCTAAAGGGTCCAACGAACCGAAAAGCGGATCCAGCAATCTGTCAGGCACTGTCTTGACCGGCCAGACGCCGAACTGCGAGTCTAAGGGTTCGACACCGTCAATCTGTGTTATCTGGTGCTTGCCCGGCGTGCTATCCAAGTGACTGGCGTTCTCTGATCCATCCTGCGCCAAGCGTAACCAGTAGTCATCCTCAAGCTGGTTCAAAACGGCCTCTTAAAATACTCAAATCAAAATTGTGCAGATCCGTATACGGCCTTACTCTGCCGAGCAATATAAGTGATCAACAACCTAGTGGCGAGTGATCGGGCTGACAAGCCCGTTGGCACCGTCGATCGTTGCCAAAGTTGCGTAGAAGACTAAGGCCTGTCGCAGATTGTTCGTTGTACTAGGTCAGGTGACCGACCGTTACTAGATATCTCATGGGAGCAGTTCCAATAAATCCTTGTGCTGATCGTTTAGGCTTGAATGAAACAGTGACCAATGCGAGCTCCCGCAACCATCGTTTCCGACAAAGCCCTCGCAAAACGCGGGGGCTTTGTTGCATCCAGTCCTCCCAAACGCAAAATACCTGCAAGTTCCCCAATAAGTTCAATGGCATGGCCATTGCGCGCTGTCGGGTCCGGCACCATACGAACCTCTGAAATCAGCCCTCGAAGGGCTTCTGCAGCTTCTCGTTTGACGTCGGGCGCGTTCAGAGAGCGAGCGAGATCGTCAATCAGCTCGCGGTACCGGGTCGACAGGCTGGGATGCAGCCGCAGGGCAGGGGGCTCGGCGCGTTCCGCCAACACCGACTGCAATCTCGACTGTTCCGCTTCCAGCTCGGTGGTGGCCGTTCCAGCCGCGCGGATCTCTCGCTTTACACGATATCCATGGCTGTTGTCTCCGGCAGGCTTGCCCGAGACAACACGGCCCTCCAAGCCTCGGCGGGTTTTTTTGAGCGATGTCCTTAATATAGAGTGCGGAGACGAGACCGCCGACTCCGACCTTCAACTCGTCCAAGTCCTGATCTGCGATAGTGTGCAAGCGATCCCCGAAGAAGCTCATCCGCTTGAACAAAGGCGCGGTGTCGGCTTGATCCCGCGACGGGCGGTTGAGGCTTTCGGCCACGATAATGTCGACTTCGCCGCGCTCTGCGGCCTGCAAAAGGCGCAAGTAATCAGGGCGTTGGCTGCTGGTGCCGCTGATGCCGTGATCGGCGAAGACTTGGGTGACCTGCCACCCCTTTTGGTCGCAGTGGCGGCGGCAGAGACGGAACTGGTCCTCAACGGAGGTCTCTTTTTGCTTGTCGGTGGAATAGCGGGCATAGATAGCAGCGCGAAGAGGGGCAGTGGCTGGCATGGATCAGTCCTTTTGTTCTGGGCCCTTCCTCATCTCGGCAGCATCTTCTTCTGCGGCATGGCGCGCGAGCAGGCGGACAAGTAAGCGGAGGGCAGGGGGTGTTGCTGTGCCATTGCCCGCCCGCACAGGATTAGATGGGCCAGTTTGGGCAAATCTCTCTTGGTCTCGTGCCATTGGCCGAAGTCTCCTACCCGCTCGCGGGCTGGCCCGAAGCGCTCATGATCAAAGGTTGGTGCCGGGGTGCGGCTGTTCCCTTGATCATAGAGGGTGCGGTAGGTGACGAGGACCCGAAACTCATGGCTAAGGGCGTCGTCAGGTCGCATTTATGTGGAAAATCTCCCCCTGGCGGGTCACAGGCGGTCGCGCCGGGGGCTAGGATCTAACGCTCTGATCCGTCAATGTTTTACCTAGGTCATGTTGACAAATGGCGCACCCAGAGCCGGATGGATGTGATGTCGATGAACCCGAGGTAACTTTCTGCAGTTTTGTCATACCGGGTAGCAACGCGGCGGGCGTTCTTGAGTTTATTGAAACACCGTTCGACCAGGTTTCTCAATCGATACAGCCCATGATCCACGCCGACGCGCATCTTGCGGGTCTTTCGCATCGGAATTTGGGTCAGGATATCACGTTCATTCATGTTTTTCCGAATGCGATCAGCATCATAGCCCCGATCTGCCAGTAGCACTTTCGGCTCAGGCAGATTATCAGACATGACGAGATCAAAACCAAGGTAGTCCGAAGTTTGCCCCGGTGTGATGTCTGTTCTCATGGGCAACCCGTGCGCGTTGACGCGGAGGTGGATCTTGGTCGTGAAGCCACCTCTTGAACGGCCAAAACCCTGTCTCGGAGTCCCCCTTTTGCGCCCGCTGCTTGATGATGCGCGCGAATAACAGTGCTGTCGATCATTTGGAGAGCGTTTGGAACGGCCCCGCTTTGGTTCAAGGCTTCGAGTATGTCCTCCCACAGCCCAGCCAACGTCCAGCGCCGGAATTGGCGGTAAACACTGGACCATTTGCCAAACTCTTCGGGCAAATCTCGCCAAGGTGATCCGGTGCGTGCAATCCAGAATATCCCATCCAGTACAAGGCGATGGTTGGTAGGCTTGCGCCCATTCCGGGCTCGGATCGCAAGAATGAAGTATTCAAACAGCGACCACTCGTCGTCGCTCATCAGGTTTCGGGGCAAGCTGATCTCCATAGCAGATACCAGTTTGAATCACGTCGAAGCCCCAGTGTGAATCCCTTTTGTCAACATGTCCTAGGTGACATAGGCTCCGGGCACGGGTGCCATTTCCCGCCGACCCCATCGACCGGAGCCTCTCCTGACGTGTACGTGAACGGCATCGCGGTCGTTCGTCAAGGTGATGCGTATGCAGACCATGGGTGCGGTGTTTGCCCGGCTCCGGCTCACGGGCGGAATTTGTCGGGGGGCTCAGGATCAGTTTTTGTGAACGGGAAACCTGCTGGTCGTGTGGGCGATGCAATATCATGCGGGGGCGCGGCTGACGCAGGTTCTCCAAATGTTAGCTTTGGCGACTGAAGCATCCAAAGTCTGCGGCCCCGTGTGCGAGCATGCGATTTTAAATATGGGCAAGGTAACGCCATCCGCGGAGAAGGTCGGCTTCGCCTAGTGCTCGTGCAGCATAGGTCTTTCGCGCTGCCTCGGGTTCAGGGGACTTTGCAAAGGTCACTTTCCTGCGCTTTGCTGACTTTTGAAGCGGTGCGCAGACAGGTTCAGGATTACCTGAACCGGTACCGCCCCGCTGCCTTGCCGATACGCTCTGCCAGTGGCGTAGGGTGTTCTTCAGACAAACGCCGGATCGCTTCGATATGCGTGTCCAGAAACTCCGCGAACTCATGCGGCTGAACCTCTGACTCTGCTGCACGGGACACCAGAAGGCCAAGGATTTGTCGGTCCAGCATACGCATGTGTTCGGCCCGGTTGGTCTCGATCACGTCGCTTGCGCGGCAGGCGCGCCAACACCTCCCGCGCTGGTTGGGGCAGGGGAATACGCCGCGCCCCGGTTTTGCTGTCGGGCAGCTCCATTCCGTTTGCGGTGATGTAGTCCCATTTCAAAGTTTGGATCTCGCCCAACCGGCAGCCGGTCAGGATCAACAGCCGGAATGCGGCGACCATATGTGGTGTTTCGCTGCCTTCGCGTTCCACCTCGGTCAGAACCTGCCCCAAGGGGCAGCTGGGAAACCATATCATGCCGATACAGGAGTGGAGATTAACCTTCCACATGCCCCTTCCAGGGCGTGCCCGCAACCGATGCCCGAGAGCGTCACACAAACCAGAGTGATTGCGCCGCCACCATGCAGGGCAGCGATCATCCATGATGATAGGAGCTTCCAGCCCTTTCGCGACATTCGAACCAGGCTCAGATAAGAATTTGCTGCGGGCGCGAACACTCGTGGCCAAACACCCTGAACCGGACATTCATTTTGGGACAACTACCGCGGACAGTGCTGCGCCCTGGTCGAATTACAGCGAAGCGCAGAAAGCACCCTTTGCAAGGTCGTAGAACTTAGGGGCCCGATGAACGGTTTGGCTGCTTATGCAGTGGCAAAAGCTGCCATTCGCTATGAGGTTAACGCGAGAGCTTGCCGTAACAAATCGCCTGGCTTGCCTTACTGGACCAAGGCTAGATACTTGGTCGAAGAAGTGCCCCGAGCCTAATTCAGGAGTGACAGCAGAATGATGGCAAAGCAGGCGGTATTTGCCCCAATCAAGAGCGCGACCGCCAGCGATCCAAGGTCTTTTGCGTGCTTTGCTTGTTGAGACCATTCGGGCGAAACCAAATCAGTCAGGACTTCGATGGCAGTGTTGAGCGCTTCAATCGCTAGTAGCAACAGGAAAAGAATGGAAAATGCTCCAATCTGCATTCCCGGCACACCCAAAACCCAGAGTAAAATGATCGCTGCGCCCCCTATTGCAAGTTCTTGCCTTGCCGCAGCTTCTTCGATCAGCCGCTGAAAACCGCCCAGAGAATAGCGAGCCGCGGCAAACAGATGCGCAAGTCCTGTCACCTTAGGTGGGATTTGCGGAGACGTCTTTTGTGAAGCTGTAGGTTGTGTCACGCCGGGGTCCTTTCGGTGCGGCAGTTGGCAGTTAAGTCAAGCTCTGGCCGATAGGCCTCAGTGGAGATGTCCATCAATCCGAGTACTGTATGGAAAAGATTATCCTGACTGACCGGTTGTGAAGTGCGGTCAGTCAGGCATGCAGCGTTAACGTGCATGGTTTCTTGGAATTGTTGTGGCAACCACATCAGAAAAGGCACCTGCGTCTGAACTTCGGGTGCCATGAACATCGGAGCAGCATGCAGGTATAGCCCTGCCTCTCCCAAAGACTCACCATGGTCAGACAGGAAAAACAGAGCGGGCAACACGCGGTCCTGCTGGTCCAGCATTTTAATGGCGCTGGCGACGATATAATCGGTGAAGGCAATACTGTTGTCATAGGCATTCACGATCTCCTGCTGGCTGCAGTAGTCGAACTCAGCCGTGCGACAGTCTGGAACAAACGGTGCAAAACCTTCCGGATAGCGCAGGTAGTACGCGGGACCATGGCTACCGATCATATGTAGAACCAGAACCGTATCCTCAGTGATGCTGCCGATCTGGGCGCTGAGTTCCGACAACAGAGCCGCATCAGTGCATTCGCCATCAGCACATGCGGCTGGATTCAATGTCACATCGACCATCCGTGCGCCTGTCCGTCTGGCGATATTCTGATCGCCTGTATTGTTGTCAACCCACACCGGGTCCACACCTGCGTGGGCGAGCACATCCAACAGATTTTCGCTGCCCATAAATCGCTCGTGACTGTAGTCCGAGCGATCAAATGGGGAAAACACACATGGCAATGACACTGCGGTCGAAGTTCCACAGGATGTGGCGTCTTTGAAATTGAAGACATCGAGTTGGGCCAGCTCTGGCGTGGTGTTACGGCTGTATCCATTCAGCCCAAAGTTCTGCGCACGTGCCGTTTCACCAGCAAACAGGACGAGCAAAACCGGCTTCTTTGTCGCCAGCAAAGCAGGCCCCTTAGCCGCATCCTGCCCCAGCGGATTAACTTCGACATTCCCGGCACGGAGTTCCATTTTTGCATACCGCACAACGGCGCCGATCGTGGCACCGGGCTGGTAACTACCCAGCAGCTCGTGATGCTCGCGAATGATGGAAACATTCGCCTTGAGGTTCACGAACAAGAACCCAAATGTCAGCAGGAAACTCGCCGCTATGGTCAGCGGAAATCTCCACAGCAATCCCCGGACCCGTGCATATGTGATGCGCGGCCAAAACAGTAAAGCAGCAGGTATGATCCCGGTCAGAAACATGTGGCGCAAGTAGGGTACCCTAGACCTTTGAAGAGATACGAACATGGCGAAACGCCAAAACTTCACAGGCCAGCTTTAGACCAACTTCGTCGAACGCTTGCGGCGATCACTGAAGCAGGAGTCTATTTATCTCGAAGAAATTGCCGATGGCTTCCAAGCTTGGCGTGCTATCAAGGACTGGATGAGCTTCTAAAACACCAAGCGCCCTCAATTTCGCGCCTGATTGGCGAACGCCGGACGACGCATGTTGGGCAGGCTTGGAGCGACCGAGAGCAGCATGAGACCTAAACCGGATACACCTTGGATCAGCCGCTGAGCTTTCCGGAAAACCGGGACCACTTCAGATATCGCTTCTTCCGTTTTTGCGCACTATCGATGGTATACTAACGGGTATGGCTCGGCCCCGATGCTGGGCTTTGGTTGACCAGCAGGTTGCTCCCCACATCCCGGTCTTGGACAAGTCTGATCCCCATGTTTGATCCTCTGTTTCCTAACTATAGGGGTGCACCACTTCAGTGGGGGAGGATCAGTTCTGTCGGCAGCGCGTCCCGCATCCGGTGCACGCACGCTTCGGCGTCTTGCAACATGGTCGGGATCGCGCGGGCCTCGGGGAGATTTTTCCAGTACTTCAGCGGCATTTCGGATTTCATTGCCCCAATCTTTACCCTCGCCGGGTTGAATATATGGATGAAATACGTCGTCCAAAGCGCCTCTGATGCATCCTCCGGCAGATCAAAATCAAGCTGGCCGTCCAAAAGCCGATCCGAAAGGGGTCGCAATTAGTCAGTCCATATCGGCAAAGCGGCGCGCGAAGAATGGCGAAGCGGCCTCCAAAATGCGGTGGTCTGGCTCGAACCACGCGGCAAAGCGGCGGCGCGCGCCACTCGTGGGCAATTCGCGAAACCGGGCGAAGGCGTGCATCTTGTGAATGTCGCGCTCCACGGCCTTTGCCAGTCGGTCGAGCCGACGGCTTAGAGGGTCGGTGGGATTAGAGTGCCAATAGTGGCCGCTTGCGCGCTGATCAGATCTGGTCGCGAATAACTTTTTGGTGGAGGATCAACACCAGCAAAGGAGCACCGATCAAAGAGGTGTAAATTCCGGCGGGCATGAGGGCTGATGGGGCGAGTACGCGTGTTGCTATGTCGGCAAGCGTGACCAATCCGGCACCGAAAGCCGCTGCTGCGACCAAGTTCACCTGCCCCCGCCCCATCCTTCGTGCAAGCGGGCCTGATACAAATGCCACAAAGCTAAAAGTACCTGCCAAAGCCACCATAGCCGAGACAAGAAGAGCCGCGCTCAATAAGAGGAGGGGCCGCAATCGGTGGATTGCAAGCCCCCACCCACGGGCCGGGTCATCACCGAATTCCAAGCGGTCAAGTGTGTGGGCTGCGGGCAATAATATGAGCGCGCCTACCGCAAGTGCGAGCGCGGCAATTTGAACCTCCTGCCAGCCCATAGCGTTAAGGGACCCTGCGAGCCATGCCATCGCCTGTCCTGCTGCCGCGTCGCCTGCCTGGATCAACAGGATGCTAAGTGCGGCGGAGCAGGTGATGCCAACTCCGATTCCGTAGAGGATCAACCGGCGTGGATCGAGGCCCGCCCTACGAGAGAGCGACAACGAAAAAATCAAAGCCGTGGCCAACACACCTCCGCTCAGTGCGCCCAGCATTGTGACGATCCCGGCAAGTTGGGCGGCCACCCCACCCAGCGCCGCACCCTGAGAAACGCCGATGATATCGGGCGAAGCAAGAGAATTGCGCAGCAATGACTGAAACACTGCGCCCGCTAAGCCCAGGCCCGCGCCGATAAAAAGCCCTGCGAGGGCGCGCGGCATTCGCAAATGCCACAGCAACACATCTTCCTCAGCCCCGGCGCGCAGGCTCATCAAAAGCTGATCGGGTGAAAGCCAAACTCGCCCAGCCGAGAGCGCGAGCAGCAGCAGGCCAAGCAGGGCGGCTATGACAAGTACCGGTTTCACGATCGCTCCCCCAGAATTTTCGCAAGCACGATCATAAAAGCAGGGCCGCCGATTAAGGCCAGAACCAACCCTATGGGGACTTCTGAGGGGCGGGCAGCGATGCGTCCAATTGTGTCACACGCCAGCACAAGTATAGCTCCCATCGGACCGGCAAACGCGAGGGTGGTGCCAAGACTGGCTCCGGAGATTGCGCGTGCGATATGTGGGATGACGAGGCCGACAAAACCGATAGGCCCAGCCAATGCAACAGCGCCCCCCGACAGAAGCGTTATAGAAATAAGGGCGAGGGTTGCGACCAATGCGGGATGCACCCCAAGACCAGATGCAATATCCCCCCCGAGCGCCATCGCGTTCAGGCCTCGGCAGCAGAGGGCCGCAAGCCCAATCCCACACAGAAGGAATGGTAAGACTAAGGTTAGAGTCTCAAAATCAGTTTGCCCGAGCGCTCCTACCATCCAAAACCGATAAACTTCGCGACTTTCGGTTTGCAGGAGGACAATGGCTGCAACCAGAGACAGACACAGGCTGCTGATTGCAGTACCCGCAAGGGGGAGCCGGATGGAGAGGCCACGACCAACCGTCGATTTTGTGCCTCCTGCCAGCAGCCATACTGTCAGCGCGGCAATCCCCGCACCGAAGCTGGCGGTGAGGGTCAGGATTGTTGTGGGTTGCGGTCCAAGGCTCCAGGTCAACACAACCACAGAGAGAGCAGCGCCAGCATTGACCCCCATCAGCCCTGGATCTGCCAGTGGATTGCGCGTGAGGCTTTGCATCAGCACGCCCGCAATGGCGAGAGCAGCACCACAGGCCGTAGCAGTGAGGGCACGTTGTAATCGCAGCCCACGCACCAACGCGTGTAGTGGGTCAGAGGCGTCGAAGTGAAACAAGGCCTGCCAGACCACGGCGGCCGGTACATCTCTGGCACCAAAGCTCAGGGATGCGATCACCCCCAGCCCGAGGGCCGTCAGGCAAAGGCTGCCCTGAAGAGAGATCGAAAGCTTGGAGCGAGAGATGGAGCCGCGCAATACCAGAGAACCTGTCTGACAATTCTTGAGAGGGGCTGGCGAAAGCTGGCCGCGCCTGAGTGAACCAAAGGTGTGGTGCGGTCAAGCAAGATGGCAGCGCAGGTGCCGCAGAGCAGGGCTTGACCCGTGCTTTGTCGCCAAGTAGCCGTTGCCCGTTCCCAGCCAGCGCGAGACTGCGCATTGCCAGGTCTGCTTGATGCTTCTTCATTGGGAACGGTTATGCGGATCTTTATCTTCCTCTTTTTATCGCTTGCGGCCTCAGTTCAGGCTGCAGATTTCCCGGTTCGGATCGAACACGCCTATGGCGAGACCGTTGTGCAGGCCGCGCCACAGCGCGTGGTTTCGGTTGGGTATCATGAGCAGGATTTCCTTTATGCACTGGGGGTTGCGCCGGTTGGTGTGCATGAGTGGTTTGGTGGGCACGCTTATGCGACATGGCCTTGGGCAGAGCCTGCCCGCTCTGAACTTGCCGCCATGCCGGAGGTGCAGAGAGGATTTGAGATCGACCTTGAGTGGGTGTTGTTGCAGCAACCGGATTTGATTGTCGCAACATTTGCGCCACTGGACGAGCGCACCTACGCGATGTTGTCGCGTATTGCGCCAGTGGTGGGGCCGCCCGCAGATTTCCCGATGTGGGGGGCACCTTGGGAGGAGGAGTTGCGATTGATTGCGGCGGCGACCGGGAAAGTGTCGACCGCAGAAAAGATCATAACCGATCTGGATCAACGTATAGCGGCAATTGCGGTACAACATCCGCAGTTGCAGGGGCTGAGTGGCACGGTCGCCCATTTTGCCGGGGGGCAGATCGTGGGCTATCGATCTGAGGATGGCGGCAATCGTTTGTTGCACCGTCTCGGAGTGGAGACCCCCGCCACCTTTGATCAAATGGCCGGGCCGGGGGGGAATTTTACAGTCAGCCCAGAGCGGATCGATCTCTTTGATCTCGACGTTGTGCTTTGGCTGACGGATGAATCTGCGCGTGCAAAGATCGAGAGCCTGCCGGGTTATGACGCACTAAGGATCACGCGGGAGGGTCGGTCCATTTGGGCAGATGAAACGCTGACCGGCGCACTCAGCTTTCAGTCGCCATTGTCGATAGAATGGGCGCTGGATCAATTGGTCCCCGCTTTGGTGGCTGCGGCGGATGGCAATCCGAACACTGGCGCGACAGAATAGTCCCTTCGACGGCAGGATATGCGTTGACCGCATAGGGATAGTGCAATAGCACCGGCTCAACCGAGGCGCGGAATCGATATCCCACCAAGGCAGTCCCGAGGGCATGTGTGCCCTGAAATGCAACTGCCACTGGCCCGGTACTCTCCCACTCTTGCGACCTTGTCGCGGAGACACCCAGTCGGCTTGATTGAGACTGGATCGCAATGACAGATAATTCTATCACCCGCGCCCGCCCGCGCGTTTCCAAACTGGTGCTGTTCATGGGCACCACTTTGCTAAGCAGCGCAGCCTTTGCGCAGGACACGCCAACTGAACTGCAGCCTATCGTCGTGACGGGCGCTGACGAGGCCTCGCCACTGTCGGGTGGCACCGGATACACAGCCGAAGAAACCACCGCAGGTTTCAAGGGCGGGGTCTCGCTCGTAGAGGTTCCGCGTTCGGTTTCTGTGGTCACCGCACAGGAAATCGCCGACCGTGCGCCTGTGCAGATTGAGGACGCACTCGCCTATACGCCGGGTGTCAGTGCCTCCAACTGGGGGGTGGATGACCGTTACGATCAATTCACTATCCGTGGTTTTGACACTGGATCGAAGGGTATCTACCGCGACGGGCTGATCCAGAAAAGCATCAACTTTTCGGGTTTTAAAACCGACCCTTGGATGGTGGAACGCATTGATGTGCTGCGTGGCCCGACCGGTGTTATGTATGGCCCCGGCGAGGCTGGCGGGATGGTCAATATCGTCAGCAAACGTCCGCGATTTGAAAAATTCGCCGAAGGGCGTTTGCAATATGGCTCCCACAACACCGCACAGGCGGCGATTGATCTTGGCAATAGTAATGCCGCGGGAACCCTTGCCTGGCGCTTGACGGGGCTTATGCGCAATGGCGGCAATGAGGTGGAGGACGCACAGGATGACCGGCTGCTTGGTGCCTTTGGTGTGACGTGGGCGCCGACTGATCGCACCGAAGTGACGTTCCTCGGTCACTATCAGGAAGATAACCTTGCGCCAAATATGTTCCTGCCTGTCGCGGGCGAAGACTACGATGCCAGCTTTGGTGCTTTGCCGCAGAGCTTTGTCGACAGTCAGCACGACTTCAACCAGTTTGATACCGAAGGCTGGTCCATCGGTTATCAGGCGCGCCATGAGGTGAACAGCCAACTGACCCTGCGTCAGAACCTGCGCTACAGCGAGCAGGATACGACCTACCGCCACCTCTATTATAGCGGTATGGCCAGCGCCACTCAGATGCAGTTTTACGATTTCACTGTGTTTGAAACGGCATCGACTTTCGCAGTGGACACGCAGGTCGAATATCGCGCGACTTTGGGTGCCGCTGAAAACACTCTGGTCGCAGGGCTCGATTATACCCGTCAGATTGTGGATGGCACGCAAGGTTTCGGCGCTGGCTACCTGATTGATGTGACCAACCCGAGCTATGGTTTTGGTGTCAGTGATCCGGGAAACTACATCGACCGCAAGACCACCGAAGATCAAACTGGCCTCTATGTGCAAAACCACACACGGTTTGAGAATGGCGTCACCCTGACAGCGGGTCTGCGCAAATCATGGGTCGAAACCGAGACCGAAAATCGCCTCACCAATACCACCAGTTCGCAGGATGATGATGCTCTGACCATGTCACTTGGGGCAACTTGGGATCTCGGCAATGGCTATGTGCCGTTTGCCTCCTATGCCGAAGGGTTCACGACAAATATCGGCAGCAGCTTTGACGGGACTGCCTTCAAACCAACCGAGAGTGAACAGTTCGAGGTTGGCCTGCGTTATCAACCGGTGGGTCGCAACCTGATGCTGTCGGCGGCGGTGTTTGACGTGACCAAGACCAACGTTCTGACCGCTGATCCCTTAAATCCGAATTTTCAGGTGCAAACCGGTGAGGTCCGGCACAGAGGGTTGGAACTGGAGGCGCGTGGTCAGTTGACTGAGCAACTGGCGGCGATCTTCAGCTACTCCTACATTGATGCGAAGATCACCGAGTCCAACAACGGCGACAAGGACAATACTGCTGCCAAAGTGCCTGAACATCTCGCGTCGCTCTGGCTGGATTACGCTTTCGCAGGGCGTCTAGAGGGGCTGAAATTGGGCGGTGGTGTGCGCTATGTCGGTGAGAACTGGGGCGACAACGCCAACAGCCGCAAAGTCGATGACTACATCCTCGCGGATGTTTCTGTCAGCTACGCATGGGATGATTATCGGGTGTCGTTTGGCGTGACCAATCTCTTTGACAAGGATTATGCGGCCACATGTGAAACCGTTTCTTACGGTTGTATCAGTGGCGAAGGGCGTGAGCTTACCTTAGCGCTGAGCCGCAAATTCTAATTCCAGCGCTGCTCAGACAAAGGCCTCCGGTGCAAAGCCGGGGGCTATTTGCGTTTAACTATCAAGGATACGTTCAGGGCAAAACGGCAAGTCGGCTTTTTCGCGTTCGGTCATCCGAGCAATGTCCGGGTGCGACAGGGGGTCACGATCATAAATTGACCTACTCGCGCAGGTTTTTATGCGCGTTTTGCATCTCAACCAGAGGACCATAAAACGGAAGAAAGAAACCTGTGTCATGCGTCTATGCTGTCTCAGAAGCGCATGTATGGCTATCGACTTCGCGAAGGTGAGTGTTTAGATTATCTAAATGCATAATTTGAACAGCGTTCCCCTCTCTGCGTTACGCACCATCGAGGCAATCGCGCGCCATGGCACCCTGCGCGCAGCCGCTGAGGAGTTGGGCGTCACCTCCGGCGCGCTGAGCCAGCGCCTTGGTAAGGCCGAAGAGATTTTGGGGCACGTGCTGTTTCACCGGACCTCAAAGGGTCTGCACCCAACAGAGATTTGCACGCGGATCGCCCCCCGGCTGACCGCCGCCATGGCAGAGCTGTCTGCCGTACTGAGCGAGGTGCGAAATCGGCAGGGTGATGCGCTGACGCTGACGGTGGCACCGATCTTTGCCAGCCGATGGTTGATCTGGCGGCTGCGGCGCTTCAATGACACCAATCCGCACATCCGGCTCAGCGTTATACCCACCGCGGATGTGATTGATCTGAACACCTCTGACGTCGATATCGGTATCCGAGTCAGCGGAAGCGGTCCTCTGGGCGCAGAGGCGACGCCGCTGTTGGTGCAGCGGGTGTTCCCGGTTTGCGCGCCTGAGATCGCAGCGCAGATCCGCGCACCAGAAGATCTGTTTCGTTTTCCAGTGATCCGGGAGGATGAGCGGCTCTATGGCTGGGCCCCTTGGCTTGCGCACATTGGACTGGCAGAGCAGGAAATCCCTGCCGGACCGACGTTTGCGGATTCCTCGCTCTGCCTTGATGCGGCGATGACCGGGCAGGGCGTGTTCATGGCATGGGAAACTCTGGCGTGCGACGCGCTGGAGCGGGGGCAGGTTTCTGCTCCTATAGCCCATCGCGCCGACACAAAGGCCACCTATTGGTTTGCCGTCGCGCCCCATGCCGCGCGCAACCCTGCTGTAAGGGTATTTCGGGCGTGGTTGGAGGCAGAACTGGCATGTTCGATGGCGTTTTGGGGCCAATCGTAATTCAGCGGGCCCAAAGACTGAGGCCCGCTGAATTAGAGACATCACAAATCGAATGCTTGGTTCAGATCTGTTCGGAATTGTGCGTGGAACATCTGATCGCCAATGATGTGCAGGTGGTTGGTTCCCGGCACCACCGTGGCTGCTGACGCACGCGAGGAGTAGCGTCGCCAGTCCACCAGATTGAGGCCGCGGCTCAGACTGTCTCCGGCACTGTAAGAACGCACCGGGATATCCAAGCGCGACACCTGATAGCGCCGAAATACCAATGCGTTGTCGATCAGCACCCAAAAGGTGTGCTCTCGGCTCGACACCTCTGGCCCATCAATGGGTAAAGGGTCGGCCTCATTGCCGATAAAGCGCAGGAATTGCGCGTAACACAGATCATCCATCACATCGATCAGCGCATCCCACTGCGCGCGCATCTGCGTCTGAGCCAGCCACCGCCGCAGGTCCACCTCCAGTTGCTCCCGTTCGCCGGGGGCGAACTCTGGCACTGCGCCCGGCGCAAAATCGCGACCCAGATCGCAGACATCCACCATTCCTACCATTTGAATATCGACGTCATCGTGCAATTGACGGGCCGCTTCCCACGCAAGAAGGCCACCCCAACTCCAGCCAAGGAAAGCACAAGGGCGCCCTTTGCTCTCGCGGCGAATGTGATCAACATAGTCCGCAACGACCTCCGGCACCGAGACATTGAGGCGCTTTTCCTCGTTGAGTGAATGGCAGAGAAAACCCGTGACAGGCTGGTCCGCGTCCAATGCAGCGGTGAGGCGCATGTATTCGCGGGTGGAAACCAAAAGCCCCGGAAAACAATAAAGCATCGGCCGATGGCCGGTGCCGCGCAGTGCAATGGCCTGCCGTCCTGTGGAATGCCCTGTTGCGATCCGCGCGGCCAGTTGCCGCACAGTGGGCGCATCAAACAGATCTGCGATGGTCAACGGTGTTGCCGGCCAGTGCTTGCGCATTTCGGCAATCACCTTGAGCGCAATCAGGGATTTGCCACCACACGCAAAAAAGTCATCGGTGACGCCAAGCGCTGAATTGCCGATCTGCGTGCGCCAAATCCTGAGCATGGTGGTCTCGGTCTCGCCTTCTGGCACCACATTCTTGGTGGCGTTCTGGCGCGTTCCGGGTAAGGGCAGGGCGGTGCGGTCAAGTTTGGCATTGGGGTTGGTCGGCATCCGGTCCAGTACCACAATCGCTGCAGGGAGCATGTGGCGAGGCAGTTGCGCTTCCAGCGCCCGCATCAGATCTTCTTCCCGCACCTGAGGCGGCGCGACTACATAGCCGACCAGACGTTTGTGTCCGTCATCTTCGCGCAACAGCACCAGAGCTTCAGAGACATCTGTCTGTTCCAACAATGCGGCCTCTATTTCACCGGGTTCAATGCGATACCCGTTGAGTTTGACCTGCAGGTCGACGCGGCCCAGAAACTCGATTGTGCCATCCTCACGCCAGCGCCCAAGGTCGCCGGATTTGTAAAGACGCGCAGCGTCCCGTCCGTCCAGATCGGGTGCAAATGGATCGGGAATGAACCGCTCTGCGGTGGTGCCGGGGCGGTTTATATAGCCGCGGGCAACACCTTCGCCACCGAGATGGATCTCACCCACGACACCGATTGGGCAGGGCATCATGTTTGCATCAAGCACATAGGCGCGGCGGTGCCCCACAGCGCGTCCCAGAGGGGCGTATGCGCCCTCGAATTTAGTGCCCGCCCGCACCTTCCAGACCATCGGCGTCATAATCGTCTCTGTTGGTCCGTAACCATTGATCAGAAGGGGCGCGCGCAGTTCATCTGACAGCAGATCAAAGGTGCTTTGAGCGAGCCCTTCACCGCCAAAGGAGTAAAGCCGCATTTCCGGAGCTTCGCCAGTTTCGCGCGCCCATTCGGCCAGTTGCTGTAGGTATGTCGTCGGGATCGAGGCATTGTTGCAGCCATGGGTTCGCATCGCGGCCAAGGTTTGCTCTGGCGTCCAAAGCGGGCCATGGGGGATCACTGCTGAACCGCCCATCATCAGCGGGTTCATCCAGCGTTCGTGACCACCGTCAGAAGAAAACGGCAAGAAGGGAAGTTCTCGGCTCTCGGCGCTCATCTCGTAGACACGAGCGGTGTCTTGCAGGTGGTCACTCAGCGGGCCGTGTTCCACCGCGACCCCCTTGGGTTTGCCGGTGGAGCCGGAGGTATACATGATATAAGCGATTTGTTCGCGGTGGATGGTGACCTCGGGATTATGTTCTGGCTGCTCCGCGCCGGGTTCATCATCAAGGCACAAGACATGTGCCGCGATCCCCTGCGGGAGGCGGCTCAGATAGCGGCGACGGGTCACCACAACAGCGACACCCGCATCCGTCAAAATATGGTGATTGCGGCTCTCCGGGTGGTCTGGTTCGACTGGAATATAGGCCCCACCCGCCTTCAGCGCGGCGAGGATCGCCATCACAGCGTCGATCCCGCGTTCCAACATAATCGCCACTGGCACTTCGGCGCGCACACCACGCGCGATGAGGTGGTGAGCCAATTGATTGGCGCTGCGGTTCAGGCGACCGTGGCTCCAGGACTCGCCATCTGAAATCAGTGCTGTTTTTTCCGGTGTCAGGCGCGCGTGCTCTGCGATCAGGTCGTGAACTGGACGGGGATCGTTCTCCGCGTCGTCCGCATAAGGCGCAGAGAGGTGGTCAAGCTCATCCTCCATAAGAAGTGGGATGCGCGCCACCGGGAGTTCGGGCTCTTTGAGGCCGGTGCACAAAACCCGCGCCAGATGGGTGAGCAACCGCTCGATAAGCGCGGGTTCGAACAGGTCACGAGCGTAATTGGCGTGTAAAGTGAGACCGCCGTCTTGGTGCTGTTGCGCAATCAGTAGACATTCGCCCTGTGTGGCAGGCTGCGGGGGATCAAGGCGGCGAAGCCCCTCTGGCAGGGATTGATCACCCACGACATGCAACGTGACGGCCCCCATGATATGACGATCTGCCCCATCCCTGCGCAACATATCCTGTACCAGTTGCGCAGACGAAAGTGGCCGCGCGCGTACCTCTGATATCGCGTCGGCTGTATGGCGCAGCGCTGAGGGGAATGATGCATAAGGGTTTAGCGCAAGACAAAGCGGCAGGAGATCCTCGCTGCGGCGCTGGCTGAAGAGGCGGGTCTCTCCAAGCGCAAAGCGCAGGCGGCTTTGACCGCTGTAGCGCATCAGCACAATGCCAAGCGCAGTAGCTATCGCGGTTTCCGCCGCGGTGGCGTCAATCCCAAACGGGGAGAGGGTCTCCGCGTCAATTGAGAGTTTTGCATGGCCGCGGAAGGTGCCTTCTTTGCCGTTGTAACGCTGTGGCAAGCGGACATTCAGGATTTCGGGGTCTTGCAGCAGCTTACGCCAGTGTTCGAGGCGCTTGCGTTCTGTCTCGGTTGATACGGGGATCGGCTTCGGCAGATCTTCCGAAGACGTGCTTTCTTGGGTTAAGGCCTGCGCAAAACGGGCAGCAATTTGATTAAGGACACCCTGATCCGCCAGAACCGGATGAAAGGCGACGCCGAGGAGGCTGCCTGTTTCACCACTGCCGACGTAAACGGCGGCCAGCGGCCCTGAGTCGAGAGAGAAACGCGCCTTCGTAAGGGTGGTTTCAAACTCCTC
This sequence comes from Tritonibacter mobilis F1926, assembly GCF_000376545.2. Classification (NCBI taxonomy): domain Bacteria; kingdom Pseudomonadati; phylum Pseudomonadota; class Alphaproteobacteria; order Rhodobacterales; family Paracoccaceae; genus Tritonibacter; species Tritonibacter mobilis. Next base: position 188,026 of record NZ_CP015231.1, on the reverse strand, counting down.
TATTGGGACTTCGCTCACCGCGATCTGATGAGAGGCAGTCTCCTTGCGCCGAAAGGTGCCCCCAGCTTGGCGGACCAGACGGGTGGCAAAAACCGGATTATTCGCAATCATTTCCGTCGCAGCGCGGCAGATATCGACAACACTCCACCGAGGATCAATGGCGAGACGTAGGCGCTGGATCACAAAAGGTGCGAGTTGCCCCACTTGATCATGGGCGCAAATCTGTGCCTCCGCGTGCGAGAGCGCATCATGGGTGTGGGGGAGGGTGGTATCCGTCGTCATGCCATAGCCTCCTTCAGCGCAGCAGGGCGGGGATCCTGCCAGTTCTGCTCCACCCTCGCAAGGCAATCGGCGTGACATTCGGGTGCGCCTTGTGCCTGCCAACCTGCAGGCACCGGTAGCGCGGCGGGCCAGATCGACCATCGGTCTTCGGTGTTTTTCACGCAGATCCAGAGTTCGGGGTCAGGGTGCGTCATCGGGCTCTCCCATTAAAAACGTATCGGGTCTGAGACGTCAGCAGCCGCGTGAAATTCACCCTTCGGGAGAGATTTTCTCGGGCCAGAGTGAATTTTCGGGCCGCTCTTGCGTCCTATTGGGACGAAACCCGCGCCGCGCGACCCAACGCCCATATTTGGATTTTGCTCCCATGCCGCACCTGAGCCCTATTGACCTTGGCAGCCCGCGACTGGGGCGCACCTTGTTGCGGATTGCATTGCCAACAGTCGGAGGTCTTACGATCAACGCGACCCATCAAGGGGTGGATGCCTATTTTGTTGGTCAGCTGGGGCCCGAAGCTCTGGCCGCCGTCAGTCTGGCATTACCGCTTGCGGGGGTGACTGCGGCGCTTGGGGTCGGGTTGGGGGTAGGCTGTGCCACCCATGTCGCGCGCGCGCTCGGCGCGGGGACACGCGCCGAAGCCGGGCAGGTGGCCTCTGCGGCAATGGGACTGTGTCTGCTTCTTGCGACGATCCTAGCCGGTGTCCTTTGGAGCGGGCGTGGGGTGCTGCCGGATCTGCTTGGCGCGGCAGAGGGCGTCGCAGCTCCGGCGCAGGCCTACCTTTCGATCATGGCGTTTTCCGCCGCTTTGGGTATGGTGCAAATCCTGTGTGATTTCATAGCGATAGGCGAAGGGAACGCACGGTTTAGCTTACTGACGCTTTGTCTGTGCTTTGGTCTCAATATCCTGCTCGACCCGCTTTTGATCTTTACCGCAGGGCTTGGCGTTTCGGGCGCAGCCCTTGCCACGGTGCTCGCGCAGCTTGCGACGTTGATGCTTTATGTGTGGTATTTCGCGCGCCAGCGCGGCGCATTGCGTCTGCGCCCTAGCCTCAACCCTGCGGCGCGGGCGTGGCTTTGGCCGGTACTGCGTGTCGGGCTGCCAGAGGCGGGGTCGGTCCTGCTGACGAGCCTTGCGTTTGTGGTGATGTACCATATGGCAGGTCGGCTTGAGGGGGCAGAAGGGCAGGCGGCCATGGGGATCGCCTTGCGGCTCTGGCTGATGGCGAGCCTTCCGGTTGAGGGTTTTTGCCTCGGAGCGCAGCCGTTGCTGTCACATGCAGCCGGGGCTGGAAATCTGCTCCGATTGAGCCGCGCGATGTTCTGGATCGCGGGTGTCTCCGTTTCTGGCGGTGTGCTGATGGCGGCATCAGGGCTGCTGACACCTCTACCGCTCGTTCAGTTCTTTACAGACAACGAGACCGTCATAGCACTTGCCGTGCCCGCTGTCTGCCTGTTGTCGATGTCGCTGCCTGCCGTCGCCCTGCGGCACGCCACGCAAGTGCTGTTGCAGGCCACGCTCAGAGTACGGCTCGCTGCTGTATTGGCACTGGCTCCACTGGGTTGGCTGCTTTTGCCGCTGCTCATCTGGTTGGTTCCGCGATTTGGCTTTGATGCTCTCGCGCTCAGCCTCGCTGCCGCCACGCTTTTGACCGGCGTCGGTGCGGCGCTGATCCTGTGGCGCATGCCACGCCCCTCAAACTCCGGAGTTCTCGCATGAAAGATCACGAAATCCCGCACCTGAGCGATCTGGATCGCCTGACTGAAACCTTGATTGGACCTGAGGCCGCGATGCCTCATGATGCCAGTTCAGTGCCAATCTTCCAGACGTCCTCTTTCCTGTTTGATCGCTATGAGGACATGGCCGCAGTCTTTGCAGGTCAATCTGATCGCTACATTTATACCCGAGGCAACAATCCCACTGTGGCAGAACTAGAGGCACTGATCGCCCGCATGGAAGGGGTCGAGGCCGCGCGTGGTTTCGCCTCTGGCATGGCGGCGATTGCATCTGCGGTGCTGCCGTTTGTAGAGGCGGGCAGCCGGGTGGTGGCTGTCAATAATCTCTATTCTGATGCCTTCCGCCTGTTTGAGTGCGTGCTGAAAAAATTCGGTGTTACCACAGATTACGTGGATGGCACCGATACAGAAGCTGTTCTGGCAGCCTTGCCCGGTGCCAGCCTGATTTATCTGGAAAGCCCCACCTCATGGAGTTTCACCACGCAGGATCTTCGCGCCATAGGGGCCGAAGCACGTAGGCTCGGGGTGGTCTCGGTGATCGACAACAGCTGGGCGACACCGCTGTTTCAGCGACCGGCAGAGTTTGGCATCGACCTCATCATACACGCGGCATCCAAATATCTCGCCGGACATTCCGACACCATCGCCGGGCTGGTGGCAGGGCCAAAGGCCCTGATGGACCGGATCAATCATGAGGCTTATCACTACCTTGGTGGCAAAATGTCTCCCTTTGACGCGTGGTTGGTGCTGCGCGGTATGCGCAGCTTGCACCTGCGAATGGCGCGCCATTGTGCAAACGGTCTGGCGTTGGGGCGCGCTCTGAGTGCCCATCCCGCGGTGACACATGTGCGCCATCCGGCCTTTGAGGCGAACCCCGGCAACGCCTGCCTGTCAGGCTATGGCGGGCTCTTCGCCTTTGATCTGGATGACAGCGTCGATATCGCGCGATTTACCAACGCCTTGCGGGTGGCGAAAATCGGCGTGAGCTGGGGTGGGCCCGAGAGTTTGGTGATCCCGGCGCAGGCTGCATTGGGGCTATCTGGTGCGGCCAATGTGTTTCAGCGGTTTGGCACTTCGGCAGGATCGGTTCGCATCACGGCAGGGCTTGAACACCAAGAGGCCTTGGTAGAGGACGTGCTGAACGCCATAGAGGAGGGTCGCAGGTGACGGAAATCAAACCGCTAGCCGAGGGCGAAGCATGGGCCGGGGCAAAATGGTACGACCTTGCAGATCGCGAAAGCCGCGCGGTGCGACGTGTCTTCCTCTGGGTGCCGCCTGAGGCCGCAGGAAAAGCACCGACCGAGGGCTGGCCTGTTCTCTATATGACCGACGGCAATGCGGTGATCGCGACAGCAATCGATGCAATGCGCGCACAGGCCTGCTACCCTTCGGGAACCAACACCGGCTGGGGTGTTCTGGTGGCGATTGGCTATCCCACCGACGACGCCTATGATCCTTTTCGTCGAAGCTGGGACCTCGGCCCGCCACCGGGGCAAAATTACCCGCCTTTCTGGGAGGACGGTGAGGAGGTGCGCACCGGCGGCGGCGGCGAAATGGCGCGCTTCCTGCTGGAGGATGTGCGCTCTTTTGTGGCCGCGAAGGTCCGGGTCAATCCAGAGCATCAAGGGTTATTTGGTCATTCCTTTGGTGGTCTGTTTGCGCTCTGGCTGCTGTTTCAGAACCCCAAGGCCTTTAGCCACTGGATCGCGGCCAGCCCTGCGATCACTTGGGAGGAGAGTTTCCTACTGGATCATTTGTCTCGCTTTGATGCGGGTGCGGCGCAAGCCTATGTGCATTTGTCGGCGGGCGAATGGGAGGGCGACCACCTGGCCCTCTTTCAAACCCAAGCACCCGATGCTGCAGAGCGTTTGAAAGAGAAGGCAAAGACCCGCACAATTGCCGCCGCACAAGAGATGGCCGCCGCCCTGTCAAAACATCCGGGCCTTACCACAGACTATGAGACCTATGGCGGGGAAAACCACATGTCGGTGCTGCCCGTGGCTGTGAACCGTGCGATCCAGCGGGTATTTGCCTTGAGTTGACGTCTGCGCAAAAGGTCGCGTGTAAATCTCATATTTTCTGCGTGGTGGGACTGAATTTCTGCCGACTTCCTCCGTCCCTTTAGCAAGCCTGCCCGATTGAGCAGGCGATTGCGAACGGAGGATGATTTGTCACTGGATACACTCACTTCACAGCCCATGCCGATCCGCGCCCGACGACACGGTGATGTGGTTCAGGTTCGTGGCAACGGCAGAGAGATCAACCTGCCGGTTGCCCATCTGGGCGGTGGACGGCTGGCGCTGAGACTCGCTTCAGAGGGCGTGCCAACCCACAATGAGACACTTGCGGCCTGTGAAGCTCTGAGCAATCACGCCACCGAAGAGGTATTGGTGGTTTTGGACCGTGTGCTTTGGAGCGCGCGTGAGGCGCAACTGCTGAAATCCGGCTGTGCTCAGGTTCTGGATAGCGATGCACTCGGTGTTTTTCCTGAGCTCTTGTGGCAATTGCCGGATCTCTGGTTGCCCGAACCACATAAAGTGTTTCCACAGGTGATGATGCCGGGTCCGCACGGCGCGCATCCGCTGCGCCCGGCAAAGCCTATTGGTACGCTTTATCACCGATATATCCCTTGGCTCGATCAGGTGTTCAGCCTGCGCGCATTGGAGCGCGAAGCGGATCTTCCACTGTGTCACCACTGGATGAACGACACCCGAGTGGCCGCTTTCTTTGACGAGGCCGGAACGATGGCGGAACACCGAGGCTACTTGGCGCGTATGGCTGATGATCCGCATATGATGCCGGTGTTTGGGTGCCTGGACGGGGTGCCGCTGTTTTACTTTGAGCTCTATTGGGCGCGTGAAAATCGCATTGGTGCCCATTATGAGGCCGGGGCCTGGGATCGCGGTTGGCATGTTCTTGTCGGTGAAGAGCACGCCCGTGGCGCTGACTATATCACCGCATGGTTACCGTCCCTGATGCACTACATGTTCCTTGCAGAGCCTCGGACGCAGGCGCTGGTCGGAGAGCCTGCAGCGAGTCATCACCAGCAAATCCGAAACCTGACGCGGTCGGGCTTTGCCCGCGTGAAAGATTTCGATTTTGCGCATAAGCGCGCGACGCTTGTGCGTCTGGAACGTGACTATTTCTTCAAATCCCGCCTTTGGGCGCGCCCGGATCCAGAAGACCCCGGTCGCCCGTTACGCCTGTCCTGTTCTGCCCTGTTGACCCGAGGAAATACGAAATGACAGATCTCCACACGCCCTACGACATGATTGGGATTGGGTTTGGCCCGTCGAACCTCGCCCTTGCGATTGCACTGCAGGAATGTGCCGCACCGCTCAACGCCTTGTTCCTTGAGGCCAAGCCTGAGTTTGCTTGGCATCCGGGCATGCTGTTGGATAATTCCGACATGCAGGTATCCTTCATCAAGGACTTGGTGACACTGCGAAACCCGGCAAGCCCATTCTCTTTCCTCAGCTACCTCCATGCCAAGGGCCGGATGGAGCGGTTCGTGAACCGCAAGACATTTTTTCCAAGCCGCCATGAGTTCAACGACTACTTCACATGGGCGGCGGACCAGATGCAGGACGTCTGCGCCTATGACCAGCGCGTTGAGGCAGTTGCGCCTGTTCAGGGAAACAGCGGCACCGTTGAGCTGCTGGACGTCGTGACGACGGATGCAAGCGGCAGAGAAAGCCGCCGCCGCACCAAAGATCTGGTTCTGGCCATCGGTGGCGCACCTAATATTCCAGAGGTCTTTGCCCACTTGCGGCGAAACTCAGCGGTTTTGCACAGTTCGTCCTATGTGACCCAAGGCAAACCGAAACTGGCATCTGCAGAACACCCATTGCGTATTGCCGTGATCGGCAGCGGGCAAAGTGGTGCTGAGATTTTCTGGGACTTGGTCAACGATCCTGCGCAACCCAATGTGGACCTGATTTTCCGCGGTCAGGCGCTGAAGCCTTCGGATGACAGCCCCTTTGTAAATGAGATTTTCGACTCTGCGTTTACCAGCGACATATACAACCGCCCCAAGGCCGTGCGCGAGGCCTTTCTGACGGAATACGCCCACACCAATTATGCCGTGGTCGATGGCGATCTGATCGACCAGATCTATGGCGTGTTTTATGAACAGGACGTCACCGGCACCGAGCCGCATAAGCTATGGCGCAATACGCAGGTTCATTCCGCACTGGCGGTGGACGATGGAGTCGAACTCACGCTGAGCCAGCGCGGTGACGTGTCTCGGCAACGATACGATCTTGTCATTCTGGCCACCGGATACACGCGTCGTCTTGATGACACGATATTGTCGGACTTAGCGCCGTGGCTGACCGCAGAGGAGGCCGAGCGCAGCTATCAGTTGCCGACGCGTGAGGGTTTCCAACCGCGCCTTTTCCTGCAGGGATACTGCGAGGCAACCCATGGGCTGAGCGATACGTTGCTGTCGATTTTGCCCAGACGCGCCGAAGAAATTACGCATAGCCTGATATCCGGGCTCACGCCGATGCCGAAGGCTCTGACAGCGGCGGAGTGATGACAAGACATGGCGATATTTGGCTGACTGCTGTTGACCGCAGCAGGAACCATTTGACCGGGAAGCCGCGAGCGAGTATCGAGCGAGATACAACCTAGGGACGATTTCACCTCAGGCAGTTTCCGCCCGTTCTGAAAGCCGGCCGCGTTCTTTTTCGGCCATTTGACCCTAGGATTCGCCATGTCTCTCCCGCACCAAGACCCGGTGTGCGAACTGCTCATTCGTGAGCTGGTTGCGCGCCGAAAACTGCACCTTTGTGAAGCATTGAAGGTCGTCAAACAAAGGGAGGCAGCCGAAGACGTGCTTCAAAATACCGCCCTAAAATGCATGATAAAGCCACCGAGCCAAACTCCGAGCAATCTGAAATGTTACGTTGCACAAATGGTTCGCAACGCCTCTATCGACTACCTGCGCAAACACAAACGAGAGTTGCCGACCGACTTTGATGATGAGGCAGTGACGGGTTGGGCAGAGATAACGCCGATTTGCGGGCGCGTGCATCTGGAGGACAAGCAAACGCTCTGCGAGGTGATAAAGGCGCTTAATGCTCAACCAGAGCGAAAGCAGGACATATTCTTGCGTTGTCGTCTAAAGGACGAGCGTCAGAAGGATATTGCCGCCGAGCTGGGTCTATCTCCGGCGCGGGTCAACGGCGTGGTAAAACAGGTTGAGGGCGCTTGTAACGCTGCCATTGCGCGTATTGAGATGTAGAGGCAACAGGTCTCGGATGTAGGATTGCCAAACATGCTTGCAGGAAACGACCTCACCATATGGGGGGGTCTTGGGCGACGCATCAACAAGATGGGTGAGACGGATGCGCGCCAAGTTTTGTGACATCGTCTGAATATGTCACCTTCCGTGAATGGTATGTGCCGCAAACATGATGTGTTTTTGCCATCATAATATCACACTGCCTACCCAAGACGTAACACATGCAATGAATGCCGGTTGTCATCGCCTTCATGGCGAAAGTGCCGGGATACATCGAAGCCATATCGCGTGCCTGCGCCGCCTATGAGGTGGGTCACATGTGTGCGGGGTGTTTCGATATCTTTACCTAATTCTGCCATTGGCAGAGTGTGTTTGTTACGAAGAGGCGTAGGCCATGCCCGAAATCGACATTATCCGGCTCGACGAGGATCCCCGGCAAAGCGACCATGGCATTCGGGCGGACACGGCGTCTCGCGGGGTTGATCTTGAGGGGGCGCAGATTGTTGCCACCTATGCAGATGGAACAACCGAGACCATTACCTGGAAGGCGCTGGACCCCTACACTGCCGGCGGAGCCACCGGCGACAACATCGATATGTTCTTTGGGTATGACTGGCACGAATTGTCCACGACCAAGACCCTGACATCGCTGCAAATTGATCTCGCGCCTGCAAACTCTGTTTTCGATACTACCTACGCCAGTGACGGCAATCCAGATGACCCCTCGACGACAGGGTCGAAGGAGGGTTTTCCTTTCCAACTTTCCCCAGATTATGAGGATTTGAGCGGTAAGATCACCACGACCTACTCTGGTATTGCGGGCCTGAATGGCAACGCACCTGTTGGCGACCTCTACACCACGATGACGATTGACTTCACCGACCTTCCGGGTGGGGGTTTGTTGGGGGATCTGGTCTGGAAGTCCGATATCGACACGTTGACTGGCCCATTTGAGCCTGAGCTTGTCGCCATTGACGATGTGATTTCGATTTCCGGGGATGGATCGGAAACCATTGATATCTTGGGCAATGACGAACATCCCGACGGCACTACACTGACCATCACTCATATTGCAGGAAAGCCGGTTTCCGCCGGGGACACGGTGACGCTGAGCAGCGGTGAGGTGGTGACGCTGAATGCGGATGGTACGCTCACGATAACCAACGACACACCCCATGATGAAACCAGCAGTTTCACCTATACGGTCAAGGACGACCAAGGACACAGTGACACCGGGTTGGTTCAGGTAGAAACCAAGGTCACGCCGCCACCTTGTTTTGTGGCAGGCACATTGATCAATACCGAGGTAGGGCCGATCGCGGTCGAAGATCTCAGCATCGGTATGCAGATTGTGACACGAGACCACGGGCTACAGCCTCTACGCTGGATCGGGCGCAGTCGGCGCTATGCAACCGGGCACAATGCACCGGTCGTTTTTGCCTCCGGTGCATTAGGGAACCACGGACAAGTGGCGTTGTCGCCCAATCACCGCGTTCTTGTTACGTCTGAACTGGCGGAGTTGCAGTTTGGTCAATCCGAAGTGCTGGTTAAGGCAAAGCATCTCGTCAATGGTGATACCATTCGGTTTCAGGCAGATGGTGCGCTTGTATCCTATGTGCATCTGCTCTTTGACCGCCATGAAATCGTGTGTGGAAACGGGCTGGAAAGTGAAAGTTATCACCCCGGTGCCGAAACGCTTGAGGCATTTGATACCGAGACACGGGCCGAGGTTCTGGAACTCATGTCAGATTGGCAAAATTACGGCCCCTCCGCACGCCTGACGCTAAAGTCGCGAGAAAGCGCCTTGTTGCAGCTTTGAGCGCTCGGCTGTGAGGCATTGCCGAATGGCTGTGTCTCGGCAGTGGGCAGACGAGCCCGTCAGGGCCGGGCTAATGTTCAATCCTGAGCTCGGGGCCTTTTCGGTCGCGCGGCTACGGACCAGTTCATTCGCAGGCGCAATTATAAGACGCGGCGCAAAAAGGCGCGCGTGCGCTGGTCTTGGGGGGTGTTGAGAATTTGGTCTGGCGGGCCCTGTTCGACCACATCACCCCCAGTCATAAAAATGATCCGATCTGCGATTTCGCGGGCGAATTGCATCTCGTGCGTGACGATCAACATGGTTTGCCCCTTTTCTGCAACCCGGCGCATCAGATCAAGCACCTCTCCCACCCATTCAGGGTCGAGCGCAGAGGTTGGCTCATCAAACAACATCAGATCGGCATCCAATGCCATCGCACGACCGATCCCAACCCGTTGCTGCTGCCCGCCTGAAAGTGCAGCTGGGTAGGCGTTCGCCTTATCCAACAGGCCGGTTTCTTTCAAAATCGCCTCTGCGCGCGCATCGGCCTCCGGGCGAGAGAGGCCCTTAACCGTGATCAGAGCCTGTGTGATGTTTTGTTGCGCGGTCTTGTTGGCAAAGAGCGCATAGTTTTGGAACACAAAGGACGTGCGCCGCCGTAACGCGAGGATATCGGCTCGGCTTGCTTGTGCGGCGTCCACCGTCAAATCGCCAACCCGGATCAATCCGCGGTCCGGCTGGTCGAGAAAGTTCAGGCTGCGCAGCAGCGTGGATTTCCCGGTGCCAGACGGGCCAATAATGACCACGCGCTCACCCGGTTCGATCTCAAGCGAGATATCGCGAAGAACGGTTGTCTCGCCAAAAGATTTGCTGAGGCCGGAAATGCTGATGCCTGCGGTCTCGCTCATCGTGCGTGCGCCTTGTTCAGGTAGGTTTCCAGATGACGCTGACTATAAGAAAGCGCCTCGACAATGCCCCAATAGATCGCGGCGGCGACCAGAAAGGCTTCGAAGTAGAGAAAGCTGCCAGCAGCTTCTTTTTGCGTTGCGCCCATCAGTTCGGTGACGCCCAGCGTAAACGCTAGAGACGTGCCTTTGATCATGTCGATGAAGTAGTTGACCAGCGTCGGAGCTGCGACGCGGGCGGCCTGTGGCAGGATGATCTGCCGCATCATCTGGCCTTGCGTCATGCCAACCGCTTGGGCGGCTTCCCACTGGCTGCGATCAACCCCGAGAATGGCTGCGCGAATACTCTCGGCCATATAGGCCGAGAAATGCAGCGTCAGCCCCATGATCGTTGCGGTCACGCCGTTGATGGTGCCAAGGAACGATAGCACCTGTGGCAAGCCATAATAGAACAAGAACAGCTGAACCAGCAGCGGTGTGCCGCGAAAGAAGCTGATGAACAGCCGTACCACACCATCAAGAACCGGAATCTGAAAGACCCGCTCGACTGCAAGGATCGATGCCAGCACCAGCGCACAGGCCATGCCGACAACAGCCATGAACAGCGTCAGGGGCACGTAGCCCAGCAGGATCGGAACCAGATCCCACATGTATTCCAGATTCAGGCCTTGCACAGGATTACTCCGCCACGGTGATGTCAGTGCCGAACCATTTGTTCGAAATCTCCGACAGGGTGCCGTCTTCTTTAAGCGTGGTCAGCGCGGCATCAAATTTGTCACGCAGCGCGATACCGTTTTCATCAGTGCGGAAGGGCAGAGCGTTGCGGATTTCGCTGAACGGAGACCCCGCGAGCGCAAGTGGCAACGGGCTTTCAGAAATCAGCTGCGCCGAAGACACCCGGTCCATCACAAAAGCATCAACACGACCCAGAGCGGTATCTTGTGCGATGTTGCTTTCATAGGTGCGGATCTCGATTTCAGAGGCGTTCGGAAGTGTGTTCAGCAGCTCCTCAAAATTGGAGCCAAGGTTCACGGCTACGGATTTCCCGCTCAGATCAGAGGTGGATTTGATGGTGCCCTCATTGCCGCGTTTTACCACGACCTGCGCGCCATCGTAGACATACGGCTGAGAAAACGCGAATTTCTGCTCGCGTTCGGGCGTGATGGTGATCTGATTTGCGATGGTGTCGATGCGGCCGGATTCCAATGCGCCAATCAGGCCCGAGAACGACATGGTGACAAAATTCACCTCATCGCCGGTTTCTTCGGCGATTGCGTTGATCACATCAACTTCAAACCCTTGCAGTTCATCCAGCTTGACGAAGGTGAAGGGAAAGTAGCCGCCGGACATGCCGACATTGATGGTTTCCGCATGGGCAGTGCCGAATGCGGTGGCGAGGGTGAGTGCGGTGATGGCGATCTGTTTCTTCATGGGTAAGCTCCATTGACTTGACCCGCAGGTATCGATCAGGCGGCGCAACTTCAATGCCACGCATGCAGACAGGTCCGACATGGTGAATAATACGCATGACGTGGGAAATTGTTCCCTTGGCGATGGGCGGATTGAAACACTGTTTGATCACTGAGCCGGGGCATGAGAACAGCAGACAGGCAGCGCCGTAAAAAGCGCGCGCCCGGAGCGGATGGTTCCACCCCGGACACGCTGTTTGTTGCCAAAGCTTATCGGCTAAATGAGATCTTCAGGGAGAATGGGAACTGAGTTCCCGGCAGATTATTCGGCGCTTTGGGGAACCTGCGTGCGCTCTTGATTGCGCTGAGCGCCGCCTGATCAAAGGCAGCCTGTCCTGAGGACCGCGCGATACCGTAATTCAGCAGCTGCCCATCGCGGCTGACCGTCAGTCGCACAACAACCGAACCGTCGCCACGCCCCCCTGAGGGGTAGCGTTTGCGTCGCTCGATACGCGAGCGAATTTTTGCGCCCCAAACTGCAACGAGTTTTGCCTGTTGCCCTTTGTTAAGGGTTGTATTGGCGCTCGTCGAGGTTCCTGCCTGCGATGAGCCACCCGAACCGGCGGCGCGTTGTTCAGTGCGCCCGGCGCTGTTGTTTTGCGCTTTTTGTCCGGTTTCAGGAGCTTCTTCCGGTTCTGGCTCAGGCTCGGGTTCCGGTTCTGGCTCAGGTTCCGGTGGTGGCGGCGCTGTTTCCGTATCGATTTCGGGTGCATCTATCTTTTGAGGTTCAGCCATAGCCAGTCGCACTTCGGCGCGGGGGGCAGGGGTGTTATCCAGTTGCGCAAGTTCGGGTGGAGGAGGCGTATCCATCTCTGGCGCATCCAGAACCTCTTGCTGAACTTGCGGCGTTTCTGGCGGTTTTTCCCACTGTTGCACCATCTCTCGAACCGTCGGAGCAGCGCCGGCGATTGAGACGACATATTCGCCCCCAGCCCCACCGGCCTCACTGCCGTTTTGTGGGAAACTGGCGAATATCGCCACATGAACAGCAAGTGCGAGGCCAGCAAATAGGCTGCCTTCGATCCAATGTTTCATCTTGGGCTCACCACCAGTTCGACACGCGCAAAGCCTGCCGCCGACAATTGACCAAGCAGGCCGGCAGCGGCGGCGGCTTCTAGTTCTGCATCCGCACGCAATTGTAAAACGGCATCCTGCGACGATACATCTGCCAACCGCGACAGAGCGGCGTCTCCTTCAAAGCCGTCAAATGATAGCTTTCCGCTCTTATCCACATAGAGCGTGGCTCGGGCTTCGAGCGGAGTGTCCAAAGCCGCCTCTGGCGGGGTGACCTCGAACGGGTCAGGCTGTGCCAAACGGGACGTCATGAGGAAGAAGATCAGCAGCAGGAACACCACGTTGATCATCGGCACAATTGATTCCGCGCGAGGGCGGCGGGGGGCGTCTGTAAAATCCATCTGCGGTTACTCCACCAGCACCACTGAGGTGAATCCAGCGCTGCGCAGACTTTCTGTCAGGGTCACGATCCGCTGCAGGTTTGCACCATCTTTGCCGCGCAAGATCAAAACGTCGCTTTTGTGTTCCATCAGGGGCTCTAATGCAGGTGCGAGCGCCTCTTCTGGAACGAGACGTCCATTCACAAAGACCCGCGTTGGGGCGACGTCGATCAATCGGGGCGGCCCGGTATATTCGCCACCGCCCGCAGCCAGCGGCAATCTCAGTGCAGCATCAATCCCAAAACGTGATGCCAGCATGAAAAAGACAAGCAGCAAGAACACCACATCGATCATCGGGGTGAGGCTGGGTTTGCGGCGTGGCCGCTGTGGCATGTCGTTTAACAGCATTGCGGATCACTCCGCCGCAAGGCGGATCTTGCTGGGCTGTTCGCTGACAAAGAGACGCGTTGCCCCATCCTCGACATCGCGGCGGATACGATCGATCACGGCTTCGAACCACGTCAGCGCGGCGGAGGCGGGGATCGCCACGGCCATACCGGCAGCGGTGGTCAAAAGGGCCTCCCAGATACCGCCAGCGAGCATCGCCGGATCTGCCTTAGACCCGGCGGCCTGCAATGCCTGAAAGGCTGCGATCATACCCATCACCGTGCCGAGAAGACCCAACAGAGGTGCAATGGTCGAGATCAGCTCCAACGCCCCCAAACCGCTGCGCGCAGAGCCCAGTTCGCGTTTGGCGACGCGTGCTGTTTCTTCGCGTGCATGGGCCTCCGGCATTGACTTAAGAGCGCCTAGTGCTGCAGCCACCACTTTGGAACGCACGCCTCGGCGGCCATGAACCAGCGCCAGCGCGCGATCCGCATCACCCGCCTCATAGGCGAGAATTGCCTGACGGGCTTTGCCCTTCGACCATGCACCAATGAGCGCAAGACGCCAAATTTTCCAAAGGATCAAAGCAAGGGTGACAACCGACAGTGCCGCGATGGCCCAAATGGACGGGCCACCATCTTGCAGGAATGTCTTTGCTTCTTCGAACGCGCCGCGTGCCATTGATTGAACGTCGTCAGGGGCTGCGGGCTCTTCGAGGATGGGCTGTTCTTGCACTGCAGGATCATCCACGGCGGCCTCTGCTACGGGTGCTGAAGTTGCAGCGTCATCAGGCGCGCTCATACTCGCATCACCAGCTGCGCTTGTCTGCGGTGCCGTTGTGAATTCTGGCGTTTCGGGCGCAGGTGGTGCAACCATATCTGTGCCGACTTCCGGCACAGGCGGTTGCGGGGTCTCTACTTCTGGAGCGATATTCTGCGCGAGCGCAAAACCCGGCAGCAGCAAAAAGGTCGAGATAAGTAGGGACGTTTTCATATTCGGCTCCGTGTAGCAATACATGGCGCAACGGTGCTCTTAGGGGGCATCTCGCTGGCAGGCTGACTTGGCTACACGGCGCGCATCATAGTGCTTGCCGAAGATGGCTAGTGGAGGATTGCCCTCCTGAATTGGCGCCTAATTTAGCATAGCATTTTTGTCAAGTTAACCCTGCGTATTGGAAATTGCAGGCCGGGTCCAATATGCGGCGATATAATGCTCTTTGGTATTCAGACCCTCGGTTTTAAAAGCGGCTCGCAATTTTTGCGCGGCTGCCTTTTCGGCTGCAAGCCAGATCATTTGATCGGGTCTGTTGCGCATCGTTTCTATTGCCAGATCGCCAAGGTCGGAATCTGACTCTTGCACATATTCGATGCTTACACCGGGGTGGGTTGGCATCGGATAATGGGCTGAGGCGCTGCAGGTCTGTTGCAAAACCACATGCCCACTGGCGTTTGGCTCCAGTGCCTCAAGGATGCGCGCCACGGCGGGAAAGCCGGTTTCATCCGCATACATCGTGATCTGATTGACCTCTGGAATGCCACCACCACCTGGCCCCGTCAGTCCAACGCGAGTGCCGGGCGTCACGTTCTGCGCCCATGCAGTCGCGCGTCCGCCTTCATGGACGAAGATATCAAAGGTGAGGCGAGACGTGGATATATCCATGTCGCGCACGGTATAAACTGGCCGATGCAATGCGGCCTCACCCTTGGGCCAGATGGTTTGGCCACTGTCTGACAAATACGGCCATTGTGGTTCCTGACGTTCGGGATCAGGCAGAGCGAGGCGGAAATGGATAGAGTCTGTGGTGAAATGCGACAGGTCTTCTGCCAGTGCGGTGACACGCAAGAATCCACCGGCCAAGGCTGTCACGTCCTCGATCGTTATAAACTGAAAGTTCGGTGGTCGGTTGCCAGCACTTTCCTGAGCATCTGACCAATGAATTGCCTTTGCAATTTCGGGCGACAGTTCGTGCACGATATCCTGCAGGCTTTCTTTCAGCACATAAAGCCAGTCAGACCGGCTCGACCCGATTTCTGCAATAGGAGCCTCATCCCCTTGCCAAAAGCGATAGGTGCCATAGGCGGTTTTGAGTTGAATTTCGGTTTTGCTGTCTTGCGCCAGCGGTAAGTCGAATTCCTTTGCACGATGCTGGATCGCGTTGCGTAAGGTCGGATACGAGAGGTTTGGCAGCAAAGTATGCGCTGCGAATGGGAACTGCTCTTGTATGGACATGAAAGCGTCCTTTTCAGGTTGGAATGATGTGAGGTGTGCCGTGATTTGGATCGGCAATAATCGTGCAGGACAGGCCAAAAACCTCCTGCGTCATGTTCTGAGTAATGACGGATTGCGGGGTGCCGGTGCTGTGGATCTGTCCCCCGCGTAGGGCAACGATGTGATCACAGTACCGGGCCACGAGATTGATATCGTGTAAAACCATAGCGATGGTACGACCGGTTTCACGGTTGAGTTTGCGTACGAGTTCGAGCAACTCAATCTGATGCGGCAGATCTAGGTAGGTTGTAGGCTCATCAAGCAGCAGGAGCTCTGTGTCTTGGGCCAATGCCATGGCGATCCATGCGCGCTGGCGCTGACCCCCGGACAATGTGTCTAATACGCGCTCTTCCAGCCCGTTGAGGCCAGTGGCAGAAATGGCTGCTGCAACGGCGGCCGCATCCACGACAGAGTATTGTCGCCAAGCTGATTGATGCGGTGTGCGTCCACGCAGGACCAGATCTCGCACCGTTAATCCTTCGGGCGCGACGGGGGACTGAGACAGGATAGCCAGTCGGCGGGCGATGGATTTGCTGTTTTGCGCTGCGATGCTTTGACCGTCCAGGATCACTTGCCCGGAACTCGCTTTTTGTAGCCGGGCAAGGCTGCGCAGCAATGTCGATTTTCCGCAGGCATTTGGGCCGACAATTGCGGTGACTTGACCATCGGGCAAGCCGACTGACAGGTGATCCAGTACAGTGGTTCGGTCAAACTTGACGCTCAGCTCACAGGCTGCGAGGCGGGGTTCTGCGCTCATGGTCTAGAGGGCTCCTTTGCGAAATTGGGCGACGAGCAGCCACATCAAAACGGGGGCGCCAATCACGGCGGTAAAGACCCCTGCGGGCAGTTGAACGACAGGAAGCATGCGCGCTGCGGTGTCCGCACCTAGCGTGACCAAAGCACCAACCAGCGCCGCCGCAAACAGGACAGGCGCCCCGGTTTTCAGCACCCTTCGGGCAACTGGGCCTGCCACAAATGCTACAAAAGGCAGAGGGCCTGCGACGCTCACGGCGAGGGCTGCAAGCAGAACGCCAACACCGGTGATGAGCAGACGCAAACCGGCCAGTCGGAGGCCAAAACCATGGACGATGTCATCGGACATGATCAGACGGTTCAATGGAAATTGTAGCCAGATCAGAACCGGTGTCAGCGCGGCCAGACCGCCCCAAATCAAGGCTGCATCCGCCTGATTGCGTGCGTTGAGCGTACCGGTCAGCCATTGTGCCATATCGGCTGCGCGCTGCTCGTCGGTCATCGACATCAGCAAATCGCTGGTCGCGCCTAGGGTCAGGCTGGCTCCGATCCCCACAAGGATGAGGCGGTAGGGGTCAATACCAGATTTTCCGTTTCGATCCCATGCAAGCAGCAAGACCAGCGCTGCCGTCAAAAGCCCGCCTGTCAGGGCCCAAGGCAATACAAAACGTGCAGATCCAAATACGAGGATCGCAAATACCGCAGCGCAACTTGCACCAGCGTTAAAACCAATCACATCTGGCGAGGCCATCGGGTTGCGCAGCATTGATTGAAAAATGGCACCGGACACCCCAAAGGCCGCGCCCGCACCAATCGCAACGAGCACACGCGGCAGGCGGTGATCCAGCAGGACCATCTGGCTGATTTTGTCCAATTCGCCACGATAGGCTGACCAGAGATCGCTTGCACCCAGATCAAACTGACCCAGTTGCAAGGCCATACCTCCCGCAATCAGTAGAGCTGAGAATAGCCCCATTCCGATGAGGAGGTGTCGTCGTGCAAGGCGCACAGATAGGGAGCCAAGCCGGATTGTGTAGATCATAGTTTGCGCACTCCTTTACTGCGCACAAGCCAGATCAGGACCGGGCCGCCGATGATCGCAGACATCACACCGGCCTGCATGTTGCCGCCGAATACGCCAGAACGTGCAATCAGATCTGCAAGCGCCATCAGGGTTGCGCCGTAGACTGCACTGTAGATCGATAGCCATCGCATATCGGCCGGGGCAGTGACGCGGGCCAGATGCGGTACGATCAAGCCGATGAAGGCAATTGGACCGGCCATCGCCACCGTCGTTCCACACAAAAGAACAATGGCGGCCCCGGTCAGAAGTTGCAAAAATCCGACTCTCACGCCGAGGCTTTGTGCGGTACTTTCGCCAAGCTGCAGCGCATTGAGGCTGAACCCTGCGGCAAATGCCAAGACCAATCCCACGACAAGAAACGGCATCAGAGTTGCCACCATGTCGAATGTGACGTTGTCAAAGCCGCCCAATACCCAGACTCGATAGACCTCGAGCGAGGAACGGCTGACGAGAAGCAACCCACGGATCAGCGCATAAAAAAGGGCGCTTACGGCGGCACCGGCGAGGATCAGTCGCCCAGTGCCCGAAGGGGCGTTTCCACCAAGTGCAAAGACAAGCGCCGAGGCAATTGCAGCCCCTGCCAGCGCGGCCCAGATAAACTGGGCAGGGTCAGTTAGCCCAAGCGCAATCGTGCAGATGACAACCCCAAGAGCTGCACCTGCGTTGACGCCCAACAGGCCGGGGTCTGCGAGCGGGTTGCGTGTGAGGGCTTGCATCAATGCACCAGCGACCCCCAGACAGCCGCCGCAGAGCAACGCGCCAACCATGCGGGGCAGGCGGATCTGCCATAGGACGATGTGATCTGCTGTATCGGGATCAAAAGAGAACAGCGCTTGCCCAATATCCGCCCAACCAATGAGGCGCACGCCAAGGCGCAAGGACAACAAAGCGCTGATGAGCAAGGCAAGAATACCAATGCCGAGCCACATCAGACGATGAGGGCGCAGTCCCCCAAACGCGACGGAGGAGCTGTCAGCTGCCATCTGAAACGCCTTTTGCCAGAATCCCCACCTTTTCAGAGCTTGTGACGGTGGTTTTGGGATCGCCGTCCATGGCCTGCTCCAGCAATGGCTCTAATTCATCAAGCGCATAGTCGAGACTGAGCGGGCTTGAATGCGACACCGCTGACGACAGCAACGCACCTGAATAAATCTCGCGGCCCTCTCTGTAGGCGCGCATAAAACGGCGCAGTGGAAGCCTGTTTAGGCGATCGATGGACGCACCGCTGTCGAGCCAGATCAATACATCCGCATCTATGGGGGATAGGTCTTCTGGCGAAATTGGAAAATAGCCCATGCGTGCGCCTGCGTTGGTGCGAATAGCATCCGGCATCACGAACCCAAGCTGTGCGAGGAATTTTCCCCGGAGATCTGTTTCAGTGTATGCGCCGGTGGTGCCGGCCCAGACCATGATACCCGTGGCGCCTTGCCAGTCCGGGTGGCGCTGACGCAAAGAGGCAAAGCGCTGATCAATCCGGTCGATGACCTCGGTTGCACGCGAGCTGCGTCCTGTTGCTTTTCCAAGCCTCATCAGCATGTCTTGCCACGCCATGCTGTAATCCCCTTCGCCGGGGGCTGGCGCAATTGTGGGGGCAATTTGCGACAGAAGATCATATTCCCGTTGGGTAATCCCAGACCACTGCGCCACGATCAGATCCGGCTGGAGCGCTGCGATTCTTTCAATATCGATTTCACCCTGCATCACGATCGGGGTTGCCTCACCAAGTGCCTTATTGGCCCAAGGCCAGACACCCTGAGGGTAAGGCCCATACCATTTGCGCAACGCGTATGGCACCACCCCGAGGGAGAGCAGAAAGTCATGCCCAATGAAACTCAGCGAAACGACGCGCTTGGGTTCGGCCTCAATTCGCGCAACGCCGTAGATCGTTTCGATTTCGACCGGAAAGCTCTGGGCCATAACGCGTGCAGGGAGCCATGACGCAATAAGCACTGCGATGAGTAGAGCGAAACAACGCATTATGTGCTGCTTTCACTTTGGTGGATATGGAAAGGCAAGTCATTAGTATTGAAGTATAAATTATAGATTTCTTCGCGAGGTTTGCTCTCGATATTGCCCAGGTGGAGGTCCATGCGTGCAAACTCGCTTGATTGGTTTGGTGCTGCGGCGTCGATGCTGTGTTTTCTGGCGGCAACGGCTTGAATGCTTCAGCGGCTATAAAACCTATTTAAAAGAGTCAAGTATATAGCTGTCTGAAGATTTCCCGCTGCAGGCGCTTTCTCGCGTAACCTTTGAGAGTCTGCGAAGGGTCGAAGAGAGCGCCCTTATCGGACTGGCGGGTTGACAGTTTGGTGGAGCAGAGTCCTAAATATCCAACATTTTCGATTTTCAGGGATGAAATGCTGTTTTCTCGCCGATCCGTCGAAGACGCGACCGTCGTCGCCATGCTCGCTTCAGCGATCCGGCGCGATATCTCCTTTGGTGTGTTGCACCCTGACGAAAAGCTAAAAATCGAAGCCCTGCGCCAGCGATACGGTGGTTCTAATCATTCCATGCGGGAAACCCTGCGCATGCTGGTCTCTGAGGGGATGGTTGAAGCAACCAACCAACGTGGATTCCGGGTGACCTCCGCAACAGAGGATGATCTGGCCGACATCCTCATGATGCGGATCGAGGTAGAGAAACTGGCATTTGAACGCGCAATGAAGCACGGTGGTGTTGATTGGGAGGCGGCCGTCGTCGCAGCGCATCATCAGATGATACGTGCCGAAGACCAACTGTGCCAGCAACCAGATGACGCGACGGCGCTTGGCTGGGACGAGGCCTGTCGATCCTATCTCACGACACTGATCTCTGCATGTGGATCGCCGCGCCTTCATGAGATGGTTGGACGGTTTTATGATCAGTCCCGCCGGTTCCGACTGGCGCGCCTCAGGGAAGGGCGCATAGATTTTGGGGCCCGCCGCAGCCGGCACGAAGCCCTGAAATCTGCAGTGATGGAGCGTGATTTCGCATCTGCGCTCAGACTGCTGGAGGAAGATACGCGCGCAGATTTGCGTGGTTAATAAACTGACAAATACGACCGGATGCTTGCCGGTCAACGACCACAGGGAGGACACCATCATGACATTCAACAGACGACAGACACTGGCGCTCATGGGCGCGGCCGCTGCGTCCAGCCTCGCAGCTCCAGCTATTGCGTCGGGCAAAAAGCCGGTTGTGGGCGCACTGAGCCTGACAAGCCATTCAGGAAGCTTTATCGCACTGGAGCGCGGCTACTTCAAAGAGGCGGGACTTGATGTCGAATTGAAGTTCTTTCAGGCGGCACAGCCAATGGCGGTTGCGATTGCCTCTGGTGATGTAGATTTTGGCGTGACCGCGATTTCCGGCGGCTTGATCAGCCTTGCAGACAAGGGCGCGGTTAAGGTGATTGGGGGCGCGCTTTCTGAGGAGCCGGGCATCGACGGTCAGAAAATCCTCGCATCCGACGCCGCGTTTCAGGCTGGCCTGACCTCAGCCGCAGGTCTGGACGGCAAGCGTTTTGGTATGACCACGGCGGGGTCGTCCTTTCACTACATGGGCTCAAAGATCGCTGGTGCCAAAGGCGGCACGCCACAATTCGTGCCTTTGCAAAAAGTCGGCGCGATCATCGGGGCGCTCAAATCTGGTCAGATCGACGCATGGTCCATCGTGCCCCATATCGCAAAACCGCTGGCCGGTTCCGGCGCGGTGCATATCATTGGCAATGTCGCGGACTATTTGCCGAATTATCAGGTCACGACCGTTTTCACATCAGCAAAGAACGCCAGCGATGAGCGGGATCTGACAGAGAGCTTCCTCAAGGGTTTTGGCATGGGGGTGTCGGATTACAACGCCACTATGGTCGACAAGGAAAACGGGGACGAGGCGATCAATGAGATGGTCGATCTGATCCACAAATATGTCTACACTGATCGCCCGCGCGAAAAGGCCGCGCCGTCGATCATCAATGGCTCCATGCGTCTGAACAAAGATGCTGCGATCAATGTCGCTTCTGTTGCAGATCAACTGGCATGGATGCAGGCGGAGGGTCTGGTGAACAGCGAGATCACGCTGGAGACCTTCCTTGATACCAGCTACGTCGAGACCATCGGCGCCTGAACCGGAACTTCCGGGAGCGGTGGTGATGCCGCTCCCCACACAAGGCATATTCTCATGGATATTCGACTGGACGGGATCAGCCATTCTTATGGCGAGACCGAAGTCCTGCGGGACATTTCTCTGGACGTGGCCTCCGGGCAGATCGTCTGCCTCGTAGGGCCATCTGGATGCGGTAAATCTACGCTCCTGCGCTTTCTCGGCGGGCTAGAGCGGCCGTCAGCCGGTCGGGTTTTACAATTGGGAACGCCGCCAGAAGGGTGCCTCAACCCACTCACCTATGTGTTTCAGGATTTCGCGTTGCTGCCTTGGCGCAGCGTACGCGGGAATATTTCCCTCGTGCTTGAAGATCACGGAATTCGCGGAGCCAAGGCAGAAGAGATCATCGCAGATGTGCTTGCGCGCACAAAACTCACGGACTTTGCCAAAGCGCTGCCCAAGCAACTGTCTGGCGGTATGAAGCAACGTGTCGCAATTGCGCGGGCACTGGCGGTAAAGCCCGCGGTGATGCTGATGGATGAGCCGCTCTCGGCACTCGACAGTCAGACGCGCGAATTGCTGATGGATGATCTGATTACCCTTTGGGAACGCCAGCCTTTTACGGCTGTCTATGTCACCCATAACCTCGCTGAGGCGGTGCGTCTGGGGCATAAGATTGTCGTGCTGTCACGGCGTCCCGGGCAGATCCGTGAAGTGGTCGAAATCGAAAAGCCCCTGTCACAGCGTGGTTATGCAGACCCGGAGTTGGAGCAGGTTCAAAAACACCTGTGGAACCTGATGCGAGACGAGGCCCGCGCGGCGGATGAGGAGTTGCTCAATGTCTGATACCTCTCTTTCCCGACAGCCGCTTGAGGTTCGGTTTCGTGGTGGTGGCTTTGCGCCCGGCAATCGGCGCTGGGTGGGCCTGGCGGTTTTTGTTGTCGTCATCGGGTTTGTCGAATGGGGCACGCGTGTTGGTTTCATCTCTGCGCTGACGCTGCCTAAGCCCTCGGATGTCTTCGCGACCTTGGTTGAACTCTGGCAATCTGGATTGTTTTTCAAACATATGGGACCTTCTCTGACCCGGCTTGCCGTGGGGGCCGCGCTTGGGGCGAGCCTCGGGGTGGGGGTTGGTATTCTGATTGGCTTGTTTTCTTACATCCGTGCCGGTTTAGTGCCGGTGATGGCGGCAATCTTTCCCATTCCCAAAATCGCGCTGCTGCCGTTGTTTGTGATTTGGTTCGGCATTGATGAGGGGTCAAAATACGCTCTGATCGCCTTTGGCACGTTCACGCCGACAGTGGTTGCCACCTATGGTGCGGTGGACAATGTGGATCGCTCCTTGATCCGTATGGGGCAGAGCTTTGGTCTGTCGTGGTTGTCGATTGTACGCAAAATCGTCCTGCCGGGGGCGATGCCGGGTATCCTCTCAGGCCTGCGTATCAGCCTTGCGATTGCAATCATCCTGCTTGTGGCCGCAGAAATGCTGGGGGCGCAATACGGGATCGGTGCCTATATCCTTGAGGCAGGTTCCCTTTATGATCTGGAGCGTCTGTTCGCGGGCGTGGTCATCCTGTCGCTGCTCGGGGTGCTTACGTCCGGGGCTATCGGTATGATTGAGCGGCGGCTGCTGGGCTGGCGTTCCTGAGGGAGCGCCGCGCCAGGTCAGGCATTCCAGAGCACTTTGCCAAGGCCGCTGATATCATAGCCGCCCATGCTTGCCGCACGTTGGGCGAACGCTTCGGTCTGACAGAAGGTCAAGAAGCACTGAAATGCGGGCTCGAACCACGCTTTTCGGTCCACAAGCAACGCGAATTCTTCTTTGATGAGCGGTGTGAAACGTAGCCCGTAACTCTGTGCGACGGCCTCTAGGCCAAAGGTCACATCTGCGGTGTCACGTCGAATGCTCTCGACTGCCTCATCTTCAGAACGGGCCACGTCTGACTGTGTCAGTTGGCTAAGATTGAGGCTCGTTTCAGAGGCTAGATCGAGAAACAGCCGATCCGTACCAGAGCCAGGTTGGCGCGGCACAAACCGCAAGTCCGCGATGTCATCGAGGGCTGTCAACTCATGGCCATCGCCCCGATAAACGAGTCCACGCTGCCGGCTGGCAAAGTGGATCAGAACCGCGTTTTGACGCGCGGACATTCGCTCTACAATAGGCGTATTCCATTGGCCGGTTTTGCCATCACGCAAGTGAAGTCCGGTTGCGATCCCGTCCCCCTTGCTGAAACGCTCCAAGCCATCTTGCGAGCCATCGACATAGCTCGCAAGGCCAGACCGTGACTGGCGCATCGCCCAATCTAGCAGGGGATCATGACTGCCGAGCATGATTTGTGGGCGTTCCATGGGCGTGGTGTTGTCACCGCCAGATTTTGCCCGTTCTATCCACGCCCGAATTTCGAGCGCAGGAAACAGCAATTTACCCGTAGCCCGAGAGCAGGGTACCTCACCCGACGCCGCGAGATCATAGATTTTGCGTTCCTTGAGGCGGAGCAACTCCGCCAGTTCAGGAACGGTGAGGTATTCGTGGTCTGGCAGATCAAATTTGGTCATGGTGCAGTCTAATAAGGGGGCGGCCGAAACACTGGCCGCTCCCCTTTGACTGTATCAGTTCTTCGGTGCGTTGGGGAAGAACAGTTGCTGCTCGCTCACCTTATAGGCGGCAATGGCGTTTTGGCCTTCGTCCGAGATCAGCCAATCTGTAAAAGCCTTGGCGGCCTCGGCATTCACCGACGGGCATTGCTCCTGATTGACTGGGATCACGCCATACTGGTTGAACAGATCGTCGTCACCTTCGACCTTGATGGAGTAATCCTGCTTGTTGTCAAAGCTGATCCAAGTGGCGCGGTCGGTCATCACATAAGCGCCCATGCCGATACCCGCGTTTAGCGTGGCCCCCATGCCAGACCCTGTTTCGCGATACCACTCACCAGAGGCTGCGGTGGGATCGACACCGGCATCCGCCCAAAGTGCGACCTCTTTCTTATGAGTGCCGGAATCATCGCCGCGCGACGCAAAGAGGGCACCGGTTTCGGAGATCTTTGCCAGCGCGCCTTGCACATCATTCATGCCTTCTACACCTGCGGGATCAGCGTCGGGGCCGACAATGACAAAATCATTATACATCAGATCGGTGCGCGTGGTGCCAAATCCGGCCTCAACAAACTTCTCCTCCGCCGCCTTGGCGTGGACCAATAGCACATCCCCGTCACAGTTCTGTGCGTTCTTGATCGCTTGACCAGTGCCGACTGCGACGACGTTCACCTGAATGCCGCTTTTGTCCTGAAACAGCGGCAGCAGGTAATCATAGAGACCCGAATTGGCGGTGGATGTGGTCGACTGCACAATAATGGATTGGTCCGCCGCTATCGCGCTCGTGGCGAGGGTCAGCGCAGACAATGTCACGCCAAGGGTGTGGCTCAGTTTCATGTAGGATCTCCCTAGGGTTTTGGGTCAGAAAACAAGTCTGCCGTTCAAATAATCCCGCGCCGCAGGGGATTGCGGATTGGGAAAGAAGTCGCGCGCGGCACTGTGTTCTGCGACACGGCCGCCTTGCAAAAAGACCACGTCATCGGCGAGGCGTTTGGCTTGACCGATGTCATGGGTCACAAGGATGATGCGAATACCGCGTGCGCTGGCATCAAGAATGATGTCCTCAATGGCCTTTACCGAAGCGGGATCAAGGCTCGCCGTTGCCTCATCAAGGAACAAGACCTCGGGTTCGGATGCCAAAGCGCGTGCAAGCGCCAAACGCTGCGCCTCGCCCCCCGACAGCCGCCGCGCCGGGTCGCGCGCTTTGTGGAGCAAACCAACATGTTCAAGCAGCGAGTCCCTTTGAGTGTGGGGTTTGCGTCGCGCTTTCAGGACAAAATCGATGTTGGCTGCAACAGACCGGCGCAACAGAACCGGCTTTTGAAACACCATGGCTTGACGGGCTGTGACCTCCGTCGGGGATTTTCCGCCCCACTCGATCCGCCCTGCTGTTGGTTGGATCAATCCATGTAGCAGTTTCAACAACATGCTTTTGCCAGCACCATTCGGACCCATGATCACCGTGCAGCCATGGGGGGCAAGATCTAAATCAAGCCCATGTAAAATAGAGGTCTCAGCGCACTTTAGGCCCAGATCACGCACGCGCAGCGGCAGCAGGCAAGGATCAGTCGTTACCCGTTGGGCGGTTGGGCTGAAGGTTGCGATTTGGGCATTAGACATAGGCTTGCCTTCGAGCGCTCATACGAAGGCCTTGCACCGCGGCGTTCACGCCGAGAGCAATCACCAGCAGGATTAGTCCCAGCGCCAATGCCAGCGCCAGATCCCCTTTAGAGGTCTCAAGCGCAATTGCAGTGGTCATCACACGGGTCAGATGGTCGATGTTGCCACCAACGATAATCACTGCGCCGACCTCTGCTACGGCTCTGCCAAACCCGGCCAGCCCGACAGTCAGGAGGGAGTATCGCGCATCCCACAACAACGCCGTCACAGTCTGCATGCGGCTCAGGCACAGGGAGCGAAATTGTTCGGCGTATTCGGCGTGCAGATCTTCGATCACTTGTCGCGACAACGCCGCAACAATGGGAGCAATGAGAATGGTTTGCGCAATGATCATTGCAGTGGGGGTATAGAGCAGCCCCAGAAAACCGAGAGGGCCGGAGCGAGAGAGATGCAGATACACCAGCAAACCGACCACAACCGGAGGCAGCCCCATGAGCGCGTTCATCAGCACCAAAACCGCTCCACGACCGGGAAAACGGCTAATTGCCACCAATGCACCAACCGGAAAGCCAATGAGACATGCCAACAGAGTCGCGCTGAGACTTACGCGCAAGGACAGGCCGACGATCTCGAACAGATCGGCGTCCCCGGACATCACCAGCTGAACCGCCAATGAAAGAGCTTCTCCCATGTTTTGCAAAATTTACGCCTTTTGCATTTTCTCCGACGTGGAGATTAGCGTTCCACCCCTCCGTCTCGCAAGGGCTTCCCACATGCAGGCGAAAAAAACCTAAGTTTGCGGACATTTTGGACTTTTGAGAGGTGCAAAATTTCCCTCATGTGGACAGTTTGATCCTGTGCGGTGGCAAGATCAAAAGCCGCATCACTCAGCATGTGCGTCAACGGATCTAATGGCGTCTTAACTGCATACCGGGGCTGGAGTTCCTCATGCTCTCTCAAGAATGTTCTTTAAGTGCATGATTTCTCGACCTTAGATTGATGCATGCTGGCATCACTTCATGCCCGGCCTGTCTAATTTGATGCATTTTCTTAACCCTATGCTTGAGAAACCGGGAAACGCCGTGCACAATTAGGGCAAAAATGAGGCAGAGCAGCCTGACACAGTCGGGGTGCTTCATACCGGGTCATTCCACTAAAAAACCGGAAGACCCCAGGGTGAAGGGAACAAACAGTGCTTGCACGCATAACAAGCGCGGCAATTCGTGGGCTATTGGTGGCGCTGCTGGTCGTGCTGCCCTCTTTGCTGTTGCCAGTCGCGGCAACGCAGTCTCCGGAAATTGTTGCCTTTACCGCATTGCTCGCGGGCGGTTTGATCTTTGCTGAGTACTACTCAAATTTCCCGAGCTTTCTGGAATTTCGAGATGCGCCACCGCTGAACCGTAGCCGGTTCATCTTTGTATCGCTCTGCATGATCCTGCTCAGTCTTCTTGCAGGCCACCCCTTTCAACCCACGGGTTTTTCCGCCTTGGTGCATAAGCTTGCCTTTACGGTTGGCGATGCGCTCGACTTTGCTTATTCGC
Organism: Tritonibacter mobilis F1926; assembly: GCF_000376545.2. Taxonomy (NCBI): domain Bacteria; kingdom Pseudomonadati; phylum Pseudomonadota; class Alphaproteobacteria; order Rhodobacterales; family Paracoccaceae; genus Tritonibacter; species Tritonibacter mobilis. The sequence goes on along the minus strand of NZ_CP015231.1, from coordinate 160,877 downwards.
CGGTGCAACTGGCGCGGTTGATGATGCCGTCGCATGTTCCACAGTATACGGTGGATCTGGTGCGGGCTGCTGCTGGGTTGTCTTATCTGATCTCATTGGTGTCGATTGCGTATTTCGCCTATGTGATACGGTTGCGGAACTGGCCGTTGGCAAGCGGCACTTTTAACGTCTGGGTGAATTTGCCGTTGTTCGACCCGACCACCGGCGGTGACGTGGTGACCCGGCTGCAACGCGATGCAAAACTACATATTGTGGCGGGCGTTCTGCTGCCCTTTCTGCTGCCTGCTCTGGTGCAGATGACCGCGAGCGTGTTTGATCCTGCTTTGCTTGGCAGTCCCCAATTGTTGATCTGGTGCGTGACCGGCTGGGCGATGGTCCCAGCGAGTATGATTACCCGCGGCATGGCGCGCCTGCGTGTTGCAGATCTGATCGAACAGAAACGCCGCACCTTCAATCACGACAACGACCTTCAAGTCGTATGATCTGGCGAGCGGCATTTACGTGGCTGCTCGTGACTCTCTTTCTGCCGCTTGGTGTGACGGCTGAGACCATACGCGTTGCGACCTTTAATGCAGAGCTGAGCCGCAAAGGGCCGGGTTTGCTGCTAAAGGATTTACGCCGCGATAATGAGCAGGTGTCGGCGGTGATCGCGACAATTGCGGCCGCAGACGCGGATATCCTCGCACTGCAAGGGTTGGATTGGGACCATGAAAATACCGCGCTACGTACTTTGCAATCGGGTATAGCAACGCGTGGCGTGGAGTATCCCTATTTCTTCACGCTTAAACCTAACGCGGGCGTCGCTTCTGGATTGGATCTGGATGGTGACGGCCGAATGGGTGAGCCGGAAGATGCTTGGGGGTGGGGGCGGTTTACCGGACAGGGCGGTATCGCGCTGTTGTCGAAGTTCCCGATAGCTGCGGCTCAAGCGCAGGATTTTACCCAGATGCGCTGGCAGGATTTGCCAGATCATCGCATGCCTCTCACCAAAGAAGGGCAGCTTTATCCCGATGCCGTGACTGCAGCACAACTGCGGCTGTCGTCCAGCAACCACTGGGCGGTGCCCGTGATATTGCCGGATGGCAAGCCGCTCTGGATCTTGAGCTTTCATGCGACCCCGCCTGTGTTTGATGGGCCTGAGGATCGAAACGGACGGCGAAATGCGGATGAGATCCTGCTTTGGGTGCATGTCTTAAACGGTTTGCTCGGCGACAGGATGCCTGAGCCGTTTGTCCTGATGGGGGATGCAAACAATGACCCCGATCGCGGCGAAGGGCACAAGGACGCGATTCATCGGCTTCTGAATGATCCTCATCTGCAAATGGTTGAGCCATCGGATTCACAAGGTGCGCATACGGTGAATTGGGAGCGAACCGGCCCGATGCGGGTTGACTATGTTTTGCCATCAAAGGGCATGGATGTGATCGATTCCGGCATCCTGCGCAGCAAAGGCAGCCGCCACGGGCTAGTTTGGGTCGATATTAGACGCTGAAAGCGCCTCATGCGCAGCATAATTGCGCTGCGATTATTGACCCCGCGACAGCGGCCCGCTACGCCCTTTGGCAACACGTCAAAGGAGTTTTCGAGATGTCTAACCCATCGATTCTGATTTTGCCCGGAGACGGCATCGGCCCAGAGGTTATGGCGGAGGTCAAAAAGGTCATTGCTTGGTACGGTGCCAAGCGTGACGTTCAGTTCGATGTGAGCGAAGATCTCGTTGGTGGCTCTGCTTATGATGCCCATGGCACACCGTTGCATGACGACACAATGGCCAAGGCGCAAGAGGTGGACGCGGTTCTGCTTGGTGCCGTGGGCGGGCCTAAATACGATGCACTTGATTTCTCCGTAAAGCCCGAGCGCGGCCTTTTGCGCCTGCGCAAGGAAATGGATCTTTACTCCAACCTGCGTCCGGCTCAGTGCTTTGACGCGCTGGCGGATTTCTCTTCACTGAAAAAGGACGTCGTCGCTGGCCTCGACATTATGATCGTGCGCGAGCTGACATCCGGCATCTATTTCGGCGAACCACGCGGCATTATCGAGGAAGGCAACGAGCGTGTGGGGATCAACACCCAGCGCTACACAGAGTCTGAGATCGACCGTGTTGCGCGCTCCGCTTTTGAACTGGCGATGCGTCGCGGGAAAAAGCTCTGCTCGATGGAAAAAGCTAACGTCATGGAGAGCGGCATTCTGTGGCGCGAAGTTGTGACAGAAGTGGGCAAGGACTATCCCGAAGTTGAGCTCTCTCATATGTACGCAGATGCTGGCGCGATGCAGCTGTGCCGCTGGCCCAAACAGTTTGACGTCATTGTAACGGACAACCTCTTTGGCGACCTGTTGTCCGATGCGGCAGCAATGCTGACAGGTTCCCTTGGCATGCTTCCTTCTGCGTCACTCGGTGCGCCGATGGCCAACGGTCGCCCCAAGGCGCTCTATGAACCGGTACATGGCTCCGCGCCGGATATCGCGGGCCAAGGCAAAGCTAACCCGATCGCCTGCATTCTCTCCTTCGCAATGTCCTTACGCTATAGTTTCGATATGGTGGCCGAGGCTGATCGTCTCGAGGCCGCTGTTGAGAAGGTTCTCGCCGATGGCGTGCGTACCGCAGATCTGCTTGGTGAAGAAGGGGTAACCCCGGTGACCACATCCGAAATGGGTGACGCGATCATTGGCGCGCTCGACGCGAGCCTCTGATATTATTCTTATATCTTTACGTTCAGGCCGGAGTTTTTGCTCCGGCCTGTTGCTTTTTCAACAAGCTGTGCTCTGAGGGGCCATCACGCTCTTGCCACATCCCCCTCGTCAGAGTTAGCGCTATAGGTGAGAGGCGCATCGGTCGCCAGTAAAGACGAATGTTGGTGATTGGATGAACATTAAAGCGGCGCTTTTGGCCTTGCTGGCCTATGGAATATTCTCCACCCATGATGTGGTGGTGAAATATGTCAGTGCGGAAGTCTCTGCTTTTCAGATCGTATTCTTTTCAAGCCTGTTGTCCTTTCCATTGCTGACGTTGATGATGGTGCGGGATGCAACGCCCGGCACGCTTCGGCCTAACCGCCCCGGTTGGATCGCGTTAAGATCGCTCGCCATGGCGATCATACCGGCTTGTGCGTTTTATGCGTTCTCCGTGCTGCCGCTGGCGCAGACCTATGCGCTCTTGTTTGCAACGCCATTCCTGATCACCATCCTTTCAATTCCTTTGCTTGGTGAAAAAGTGGGCCTGCCCCGAATGGCGGCAGTGATTGCGGGGTTTATTGGCGTTTTGGTTGTTCTACGTCCGGGTGAAACCGAACTGGGGCTTGGTCATGCCGCTGCCCTGTTGGCAGCTTTTGGAAACGCTTTTCAGTCAGTCATTTTGCGCAAGCTCAGGCATGTGGAACGCCGAGTGGTATTGATGCTGTTTCCGATCCTGACGACAGTGGTGGTCATGGGGGTCGCTCTTCCATTCGTCTATGTGCCGCTCACCAGCGCGCAGATGGGGGGATTGGTGATCATATCCGCCTTCGGGTTTTGTGCCACCTTGCTACTGGTTTATTCATACTCGCTCGGGGAGTCGGCCGTGGTCGCCCCGATGCAATATTCACAGATGATCTGGGCTATCCTGTTTGGTGTTTTCTTGTTCCAAGAGAGTGTGGATCTGCTCACAATCCTTGGTGCGGGTATCATCATCGCAAGCGGCGTCTTCATTGTCCTCAGAGAAGCTCGGGGAGGACGCTCTTCCACGACTCCTGTCCTTAAATCCCGCAGCCGCCCCGTCCTAAGCAGTGGCTTCGGTTTGTCTTGGTTGTCCAAGTCAAGTTCTGATGAAAATCGCTCTGAATAGGGCTTGCAAATGATGTAGGCTAAGTATAATTCACGCGCCACGGTCGGAGCGTAGCTCAGCCTGGTAGAGCACTGTCTTCGGGAGGCAGGGGCCGGAGGTTCGAATCCTCTCGCTCCGACCAATAAAACAAGGCGCTTCAAGTCATGAGGCTGGCGCTGTTTCTGTTACACGTAACAGTTTCATCCTCTTGACACCCGATCCATAGCGTCTCGGGCAGATTGCATGTAGTCAGGTGCATGGTGTCCATAGACCTTCTCAATTGTCTCTTGGCTGGTGGAGAAGAAACCAGCAGCATCCCAAGTCGAAACGCCACGTTGAAGCGCCCAAGTGATTGCGGTGTGCTTGAGTGTGTGTGGTGTAACGCCAGAAAGTTCGGCTGCATTCACCGCACTGGCAAATGCGCGCTTCACGTTCGCGACTCGCGCACCATCATACTCAATGGCCCATATGCAGCCCTGCGCGCGCCAGCGCCGGAGGTGTGCGGCTAGCTTGCGGGGAATCGGAGCAGGGGTGCGTCGTTTTTTTGTTTTCCGCTCATCTTCGCCCATACGATGCATAATGTTCTGGTTGAGGTCGAACCATCCCCCAACCGTATTCGGTTCAAACCCCATTCGCAAAATAGCATCCTTTCGGGTTCCGGTGTATAACGCGATCAGGATGAAGCGAGCGAGGTGCTGTGATTTCTCCCCCCCGATAGGCTGCCCAAAGTAACCGAGCCGCTTCGGCTCTGGTTAGCCAGCGCTCTTTAGGGCGTGGGGGTATTGGCAGGCTCACGACCGGTGCCGAGGTGATATATCCTTCCCGGTGAGCATAGTTAATTGCCGCTTGTAATGCGCCGAGCTCACGCCGAATGGTGCCGGGGGAAACCGGCTTAAACTCAATGGCCTCTTTGGTCTCCGCGCCGCGCTTCACCACCTTCTTGCGGGTCTTGGCGTACCGGCGACACGTCTCCCCCTTTACATGGCTCAGTTTTAGGCTATCCCAAAACGGTAAGAGGGCGTCTATGGCATATCCTATCCGCTCGGGCGCAGCTACTGTGGGCGCGTATTCCTCTGCATAGATAGCCAGCACTTCACCACAGGTTACGTTTGCCGGTTCATTGGCAACACCTTCCCTCCCTTTGGTGGCGATGTAGGCGGCAAGCGCTTTTTCAGCTTGTTCGCGGCTTGTGCAGCCCGTTGACCGGTCGGGCTGGCCGGTATCTCGGATGTACCAGTGTGGGCGGTGTTTGAATTTGTGGAGGCGGGCACCTTTGCTTGGTCTCGGCATGCTTTCACCAGTTTGGGAAAATCATTTCTGTCGATCCTGATACAGCGGCCCATTCGTATGAGGAAACCATGTTCCAGCGCTGCGGTTTTCAAGGAGGCCTTGGGCACGCCAAGTTCTAAGGCGGCGTCTTCAATTTTCATGAGCGCAGGTACTGTCATGTTGGCACCTCGTTCCATTCGCGATTATCCAGCATGCGGCCCGCACCTGCCTTTCCATGGCGAACCATCAGCCTCATTGTCTTTCGACAGCAGGAGGCGTGAACTTCGGCAACGCCACCGTCAACCGTTGTGCCATCGTTTGACATCCAGATTGATTTTGCGCCGCTTAGGCTGAAATCATCAGGCCTCCACTCACCCCATTGCTTGAAATGAAAGGCCACGCCTGCGGCTAAGCATTGATCCCGCAGAGACTTTGCCCAATCTGGGTGCATCGGACGAGCCTTGGCACCGCTCTCACCACCACAGATAACCCAATCAAGATGCGTGAGCTTTGGTCCTAGTACAGGTTTGCCTGTCAGCTCTTCTTCGGCTTCGCCGCGCAGCGCATCAATGGTGATGTTCCCTCTGATTTTGAGCGCGTTGAGATAAACCTGCTCAAGGAGCGGTTCAGCACTGACAAAGCGCACAGCGGCAGGGGAGCACAAAAGGTGCGGGATATTGGTTTCAGCGGTCTTCTGTGTCCCGGCGCTGGTGCCAAGCCATACGTGGGGCCAGCCATCGCCCCAGTCGAACGGTAGCATCTTGATGATGTTCTGTGGGCGCTTCGTTAGTAGCAGCCAATCCAAGCGATCACAGGACCGAATTAGTGACCAAAGATCGGCTCGCCACTGTGTATCCACCGCATTGTCGAAGACATCGGCCAGAGAGGCACAGAACACCCGCTGCCGCCGCCCATGTGAAGCCTCAAAGGCATCGGCTTGCTTGTTCCAGCGCAGCGGCTTGTTCCAGTTCGCAACACTGGTCCTGCGGCGAGGTGCTTTTGGTCCCCAGTGTGAGCCACCAGTAAATCGAAGGTCGCGGGTCTCTGCATAGCAGTGATTGCATTCCGGCGCGACTTTCTGGCATCCTTCCCATGGGTTGAACGTGTGGTCTGATCCAAGACAGCGCCGGGGAATGCACCCTGCGGGATATGGCCGAATTTACCGAGACCTCGATGCAGACCTGCTCTCAGATTTGCCGCTATCGGGGCTGGGCAGGATCGTATCGCAAAATGTCACAGAGCCACGCGCTGGATAACGGCCCGTTGATGATCGAGGCGTTGGATAGCGAGCTGTCAGCCCTGTTCGGGGAGGCAGCCTGATGTTGAGTGCTGCTGGATTGCGCCCGGTTTCTACCGATGATCTGCCAGAATACCCGATCTCGGCAGAAAGCCGGTTGGACTCGCATTACTTCATGCCGTTCAATCATGATCGCTATGACCGCAGCGACTTCCGGCGCAAGGCCTACCGTGATCCGGAAGTCGGCTTTTTTGGTATGGAGCTGTTCTTCAAGTCACACGGTGAGGCCCCCTTGGGGACCTTGCCCAGCGACGATGACAGTCTGGCCTTTCTGCTGGGGTTGCCGTTGGAGCGGTGGATCTCGCTGAAAGAGCGGGCGTTTAACCCGCTCTATAACTGGCACCCGGTGCGCTGTGACAACGGTGCAATTCGCCTGGCGCATCCGGTGGTGCAAGAGGTGATGGAGGCCGCGCTGCGCGGTCATCTGGAACACAAGGCCAGCAATGAAGACAAGGCGGTCTATGCGCGGCGCAAACGGCTGATCGAGGTGCTGCGCGACATCGGCTGCAGCGAGGATCTGTGTTCCGATGAGCTGGCCGTGGCTTGGGTGGATGACTGGCTACTCAAACACCACCCCGGTCAGAGGCGCATGCCGCAGTTCCAAGCCTCCATCGGACGTGCCCTCAAAGAGGCTGTCTCTGAGGGCATTGTGGGTCGCCCACGACGCACCCCCTGAAATCATTGAAGAAATCCGGCCACCTGTGGGCGGAACAGAACGGAACATACCAGAACAGTTCCGAACAGAATGGAACAGTTCCAGACATAAGAGAGGAAATGAAATGAGAGAATATGAAATGAGATTTCGTTCCACTCCCACTCGGGCCGAGCAGCCTGTGGATATGTCGGAACGCTGAGAAAAAGAGGTGCAGGAATGGATGCGAAAGAACAGGCCGCCGGTGAGGCGCGGGTGCAGGATTTGTTGATCACGCCGCTGGAGGCGCTGGGGCTGGCGCGGCCCTCGACGCTGACCAAGGCGCAGTTTGCGGTGATGCTCCGTGAGCTGCGTCAGAAGCTGGCGTATATGACCCCGGCCAACCTTGCGATCTTGCGGGATTGGGTTGAGGCGCACCCGGGCGGCAAAGATAAGGATCGGTTTCCGATTGGGTTGAAAATTCTGAACAAGGCGCGCGATATCCAGCTCCCGAACAGCGGGCCTTCGCCTTTGTTGTTGAAGGCCTTTACAGGCGAACTTGGACATAAGGCACTTGCTGAGGGCTGGGCACCGGAGTTGCTGCGTTACCTGCGCGGTGCGCGCGTCTGGCCAGGGCCGTACACAATCACCCAGATCCGTAATGAGGCGGATGGGGCTGTGCGCCGGATGGCGGATATCGAGATGCGAGTTGGCCGTGGGGATCGGTTGTCGATGGAGGATGAGAGCTTTCGCGCCCGCCGGTCTGAAGCACTGCAGAAATGCCGGGAGATTGCAGACCAGGCACAGCGGGGTGCAGCAGCATGAGCGAGCATGTTGTGATCGTGGCATCCGATGGCGTAGCGGATCTGACCCCGGTGGCAAAGTTCATGGCGGCACGCCAGCTCCGCCTAAAGGCAGAGGCGGATCGCATCCAGGCGGTGAAAGCACAGGGTTATGTGCCCGAGGTCTGCGGTGATGCGATCCCTGAGGCACCGGCGCGGGGTGCCATTCGTGTTTTCCAGCCGATGAGCCTGTTTCCTGACGGCAAAGACGACTGGGTCGCCCGCCCCTCGGGCTATCGTGGTCGGTCGGCCATGCAGCGCGCAGATGTGTTCGACGTGATGGCGGCCAAGGCGGCCAGCAACGGTAAGCCCGCGCCCTTCACCCGCGCGCAGGTGGCGGCGGGGCGGTATTATCGGGATCTGGTGGAGCGTCACGCCTGCGCCGGAGTCCGGTGCTCATCCATCGAGGCGCTCCGCAGTGGCGGTGGTGGCAGTGGCAGCTTCATTGATGCGGTGCTGCGAGATCGCGAAGAGATTGAGCGGATCCGCAGGCGCATCGGCTCAGGCACCGCCATGGCCGTGCGCAAGATCCGCCCGTCCAAGCGGGGCTCGCGTTTGAATATCACGGATCGGCGGCTGGTGGATATGGTGTGCCTGGACGATAAGCCGATCAGCGCAGTGCTGCGGGCGCATGGGTGGAGTGTCCGGGGGCAGACGGCTGGTGCGCTGCGGCAGGCTTTGGCGGAGGTGTTGGGGCGGATGTTGGTTTGATGGCCTTGGGTGGCCAATCGTATCACGCATGAAATTGAGGTAGGGGATTCAGCCTTGACGTACGGAGGCAGTCGTCGCTAAGCCTGCTTTAGAAGCTAGCCATTCGCCCGCCAAAATACTGTTTTGTAAGGGCATAGTGTGTCGGAGCGCGTAAGTACGGAATGCGGATTAGACGCGCTTGAGTTGTGAGCATGGCAACACCTAGTTCGAAATATAGGATAGTGTGGGTGATCGCCCTTGTCGCAATATGTATGTGGCAAATGGTTTTTTGGTTTGCGGCATTTTATTGGCCACAAACCAATCTGCCTGCATACGCTTTTGGGGCATTTGCTTTCCTTGTGATTTTGTTTGCCTACACTTCACGGGGGATTTTTCTAGTTTCAGCGACACTGGGCGCTGTGGCCTTCTTTTACGTTTTTCACTTCATTTTAGAGCCGGCTGGGCACAGTATACCTGCGTGGGTTTATATTTCTCAGATAGCGTGTGTTGCTGCCTCAGTTCTTTGCTCGCACTTTCGACACCTTGACCAACAACAATAGTTTCAGTTGGATACCTGCGATCCTCACTCCACGGATGTTTCCGATGAGCGATCTAGACAAGGATTCTATTATATAAAGGTATTGATATGTCTGAACTGTTGTTTAATCGCAGTCATGCGGTTCATGCGGTTCATGCGGTTCATGCGGTTCATGCGGTTCATGCGGTTCATGCGGTTCATGCGGTTCATGCGATGCAACAAGCACAAGCCAAAGGCCGGGATTGGTTGTATCAAAACTATCCCAAACCGGATGGTAGACCGACGAAGTCTCGAACCGGCTTCCTCATACATGAAGGGATTGCATATCCCGTAAAACCTCTGGGTCGCTTGGCGAACGAGCTTGCTGGGCATCCGATGTCAGGCAACCCGATCACTAATGATTTTCGCGCTCATTTCCAAAAACTCGGTTTTGCGCTGACTGATGGTGATGTTGAAGAGGCGGATGAGATTGCAACTCAGGTGGAAGCCGAGGAGGCCGCAGAGCGGCAACGCAGATTGGCCAATGTTTGGGTACGTTCCAGGCAAGCACAGTTTCGGCAGGTGGTGCTCGAAGCTTTTGGAAGTTGTTGTATTGTAACAGGTAGCGAAACACTTATCAGCTTGGAGGCCGCTCATATTATACCAGTTGCAGATGACGGCGTTGATGAGGCATGGAACGGTATTCCCTTGCGAGCGGACATCCATAGACTGTTCGATGCTGGCGCGATTGAGATCAACCCGGATACTTGGAAACTGTGGGTCGATGCTGCCGTATTCGAGGACTATGGAAAGTACCATGACTTGGATTTATCACCCAAACTCACCGAGTGTGGGCATACAGAAAAGTTGGCGTCTGCATTGCACAAACGATCCCAATCAAAACAAGGGTCATGATATCTGACCACGGATCACCGGCTACATACCCCCTTGACGCTGATGTCACCGGCATGCCAGTAAATATGCATCATCACCAACTGCGCCCACGGGAGACCGGCGGGCGCTTTTGCGTTCCGGGGGTATGGTATGACGGCACGGAGCGAGTATCACCATTTGTACAACCTGTCGGCGTGGCGACGTCGGCTGCGGCCTGAGCATCTGGCGCGAGAGCCGCTGTGCCGGGCGTGTCTGCGGCGGGGGATCGTCAATGACGGCTCACTGACGGCCTCGGGATCCCGACAGGGTAACCCAAAGCGCTGCCGCCTGGTGGTGGATCATGTGATCCCGCATCGAGGTGATCCGGTGCTGTTTCTGGATCCGGGCAATCTGCAGACGCTGTGCCCGGATGATCATGATCAGAACAAACAACGGCTGGAGGCGCGCGGGTAGCGCCAACAATTTCGAGCCGCGGCTCATCGGTGGCTGCGACGAAATGGATGCGTTCTGAACCACCCGATCCGCGCGCCAGCCGGCGTTTGACCGGCCTGGCTGCCCCCACGGGCGCCTCCTTTGGCCCGAACCGCTGCGCGAGTTCCGGTGTAAGCGCGATCAGGCCCGAGGTTTCGCTTGGCAGGTTTTCGAGCGGCAGCATCACGAGCGGATCATGGTTGTTGTCCCAGTCCTCTAGCTGCGGCCCGGAAAGTGGCGCACTTCAAGCCTTTGTTCGATCCTGCGCAGCCCGATCTCGATGCGATTAAAGCCGATGTTCTGCGCCTCTAGGTTTTCGGCGATCCCGACTTGCAGCAGGCCCAGCGGCCGCACCTGACTGCGGGCTATTTCATCGAGGGCATCGTTCTGACGGGCAAAGGCCGACCATGCACTCAACTTTCAACTTGGACTATTCAGTCGGCGCAGCTCAGCCGCTGTCGGCTGCTCAGGTTATGCTCGCGATCCGAGTAGAAGCTGAAACCGATGAGCCGTTGCTGAAGGTGAATTCGATTCTGGAAATGAGTGGTGCCGCTGACCGGACTCGAACCGGTACGCCCATACAGGCTAGAGATTTTAAGTCTCTTGTGTCTACCATTCCACCACAGCGGCACATGGTCGTGATAGGTTGCATGGAGAGCCTCTTCAAGTCAAAAAAGCCCTGCCAGAGGGAAACGAAATTTATACAGATAGTTGCAGAGTTTTAAGTAGAGGTCCTCAATACAAAGTACTGAAATGGACCTAGGTCATGTTGACAAATGACGGATCCAAAGTCGGATTGACGTGATGTCGATGAAGCCCAAGAAGCTTTCAGCAGTCTTGTCGTAGCGGGTTGCGACGCGCCGGGCGTTCTTGAGTTTGTTGAAGCACCGCTCAACCATGTTTCGCAGCCGATAAAGCGTGTGATCTACACCCACGCGCATCTTACGGGTCTTACGCATTGGAATTTGGGTGATGATGTCGCGCTTATCCATGTTTTTGCGAATACGGTCCGCATCATAACCCCGATCCGCCAGCAGCACCTTGGGCTCCGGCAGGTTGTCGTGCATGACCAGATCGAAGCCGAGATAATCCGATGTTTGGCCCGGCGTGATCTCCGTTCTCATCGGCATGCCATGCGCATTGACGCGGAGGTGGACCTTGGTCGTGAACCCACCTCTTGAGCGGCCAAAACCCTGTCGAGGAGTCCCCCTTTAGCGCCCGCTGCCTGATGATGGGCGCGAATGACGGTGCTGTCGACCATTTGCAGGGCGTCTGGTACGGCTCCGCTCTGGTTCAACGCATCCAGAATGTCCTCCCAAAGCCCAGCTAAGGTCCATCGGCGAAACTGGCGATAGACGCTTGACCATTTTCCGAATTCCTCCGGCAGGTCACGCCACGGGGATCCTGTTCGGGCGATCCAGAAAACCCCATCCAGAACAAGGCGATGATTGGTTGGTTTGCGCCCATTCGGGCCGCGGGCAGCGAGGATGAAATGTTCGAAAAACGTCCACTCCTCGTCAGTCATCAAATCTCGTGCCAAGCTGGTCTCCATAGCAGATACTAGCTTGAATCACGCCTACGGTGCGTTGTGAATCCCTTTTGTCAACACGGCCTAGTACCCTCGGGCATAAGCTGACCTCACAAACTATCGTGTTCGTCCACCGCGTCATCATGAAAGAGCATTCGAACGGGTCCACTTTGGTGGGATAGAGCCCCGAAAGTCACCCTTCGCTATTTGGCATCATCAATTTGTCGCTCATAGGTTTCCATATACAGCATCTAGAACCTGCATGGCGGCCTGAGGAAGTTGTCGGAATCTGTTGCGGATGATGAAACAGGGCGAAACCATGATCGGGTCAGCCAGGTCGAGAGCAACCAGTTTGGTCCCGAGCGGCCCGTGCGCCAGCATTTTTGCGACTTCTTCTGATTGTGGCGCGATCATTTCTTTTGCCTCGAGCAACGACAGAACCACCAACAAAGAGGACGAATTGGTGACCCGCGTTGGGGTTTCAACCTTTTTTTCGTGAAACGCGGCTTCGACGGCCTGACGGATCGGGGACCCTATTTCCTGCACGACCCATTCAAACGCCGTGAGTTCGGCCAGATCAATGCGCGTCTTGCTGGCTAATGGGTGTTCCGGGTGTACGAGAAGGGAAACGATCTCGCTACGCGCGGGCTGAAGGCGGAAATCACGCGCGTCATACTCCGGCGGAATGCGGGCGATCACAAAATCGAAACGACCTTCGACCAGACCGCGCACCAACTCCGTGGAAGGGCCGACTTCGATGGTCATTTCGATATCGGGGGCTGACGCTTTGATGGCACGGATCGCGGGCATCAACAGCCCGACCGCAGGCCCTGTCACTGCGCCAACTCGGGCACGACCAGCCTGACCTGACATGATCCGGCGGGCGTCTTCATCAAGGGCGTGATATTCCTCTAGGATAATCTTGGCGTGCCTGATGCAGATCTCGCAAAGCGCCGTTGCTACCATTCCCTTGGGGTGACGCTCAAAGAGCGGGCCGCCCACGCGATCTTCTATCTCGGCGAGGATCCGGGATGCAGCGGGTTGCGACATGCCGACCATCTGAGCAGCTCTTTGCAGTTGACCGGATTCCGCGATTTTCATCAACAGGTTGAGATGTGCTGGTTTGAGGTGACTGGCTAAATCCATACTTCAACATACCATAAATGATATGCAGAATCTCGAAAATTCGAATTGAGTGGTATGAATTTCACCTGCTACCCATCTTCAGGGTTCGGGAGGACCTGAAAGGGAGATGAAGCACAGCCGGGAGATGCTGGCTTCAAGTTGGAGGAACACCATGCAATTCAAGAAAATCCTGGCCTCGGCCAGTGCTCTTGCCATTCTGGCGACAGCGGCATTGGCAGATGGCACTGTCGGGATCGCCATGCCGACCAAGTCTTCGGCGCGCTGGATCTCGGATGGCAATTCGATGGTCGATCAGTTTGAAGCCGCAGGATATGAGACCGATCTTCAATATGCAGAAGACGATATCCCGAACCAGCTGGCTCAGATCGAAAACATGATTACCAAGGGGGTCGATGTTTTGGTGATCGCCGCGATTGATGGCACGACCTTGTCGAACGCATTGGAAAATGCGGCGGCCTCTGGCATCAAGGTCATTGCCTATGACCGGCTGATCCGCGACAGCGGGAATGTCGATTATTACGCGACATTCGACAACTTTAAGGTTGGTGTGCAGCAAGCGACGACACTGGTTGACGGCCTGAAGGAGCGCTTTCCGGATGTGAAACCTTGGAATGTCGAGCTGTTCGGTGGCTCGCCCGACGACAACAATGCGTATTTTTTCTATGATGGCGCGATGAGCGTGCTGCAACCGCTGATCGACGACGGCTCGATCCAGGTTGTGTCTGGTCAGACGGGTATGGATACCGTGGGGACCCTGCGTTGGGATGGCGCTGTTGCACAAGCGCGGATGGATAACCTCTTGTCCGCAAATTACACAGACAAGCCCCTGCACGGTGCCCTATCCCCCTATGACGGTTTGTCGATTGGTATTCTCTCATCTCTCAAGGGCGTGGGCTATGGGTCTGGCGACATGCAGATGCCGATCGTGACCGGGCAGGATGCGGAGGTGCCTTCGGTCAAATCCATGATCGCGGGCGAGCAGTATTCCACCATTTTTAAGGACACGCGCGCATTGGCTGGGGTGACCGTGGGTATGGTGGATGCGCTGCTCAAAGGCAGCGAACCAGAGATCAACGACACGACAACCTATGACAATGGTGTAAAAGTCGTGCCCTCATATCTGCTCGAACCACTGCCGGTGACGGCTGCGAACTGGGAAGAGGTGCTTGTCGGATCGGGTTACTACACCATGGACCAAATCCAGTAATCTCCTTTAAAACGAAGGATTTTCCTTGGCCTGTCCGGGCATTTGTGCGGGCAGGTCCATAAAAAGTCCGAGAGGGTTTTATGTCCGCACTTCTTGAAATGCGCTCGATCACGAAAACCTTTCCTGGCGTGAAAGCACTGGATGAGGTCAGCCTGACGGTCCGCGAGGGAGAAATTCACGCGTTGGTCGGGGAAAACGGAGCCGGGAAATCAACACTGATGAAAGTTCTGTCCGGTGTGTATCCGGCGGGCAGTTACGAGGGTGAAATTCACTATTCCGGCGGTTTGGCCGAGTTCCGTAACATAGCCGACAGCGAGAAGCGTGGCATTATCATCATTCATCAGGAGCTGGCACTCGTGCCGCTTCTGTCGATCGCTGAAAACCTGTTTCTGGGCAATGAGCAAGCCTCGCGTGGGGTTATCAACTGGCATGACACCTTTCGGCGGACAGAAGAACTGCTGCATAAAGTTGGCTTGCGCGAGGCACCCACAACATTGGTCGGCAAACTGGGTGTGGGTAAGCAGCAATTGGTCGAGATTGCCAAGGCGCTGTCCAAAGAGGTGCGTCTGCTGATCCTTGATGAGCCAACGGCAGCACTGTCGGAAAGCGACAGTCAAGCGTTGCTAGATCTGCTGCTTGAGTTGAAGGCACAGGGCGTAACCAGCATCATCATCAGTCACAAGCTCAATGAGGTGCGTCGCGTCGCTGACAGCGTCACTGTCATTCGGGACGGGGCGACCGTTTCCAGCATGGATGCGCGTACGCAAGAGATCACCGAAGACGCCATTGTGCGCGACATGGTTGGCCGGGATATGGCGCATCGCTATCCGGCCCGAAAACGTGTCGCAAAAGATGTTCTTTTCGAGGTTCAAAACTGGAATGTCTGGCACCCCGAACAACCTGACCGGCAGGTGATTAAATCGGCCAATCTTCAGGTGCGCGCCGGCGAAGTCGTGGGGATCGCGGGACTTATGGGGTCCGGCCGGACTGAGCTCGCTATGAGTATTTTCGGCCGTTCTTATGGTCAAAACATCTCGGGCTCCGTCCGTATTAAAGGGCAGGAGGCTGATGTCAGCCGTGTTGATCGCGCCATCGACGCCGGGCTTGCCTATGTCACCGAAGATCGCAAAAGCCTTGGTCTGATCCTGGAGGAGCCGATCAGCCGCAATGTATCGCTCGCCCATCTGCAGGGTGTCTCACAAAACGGCATCTTGAACGACAACATCGAAACAGAGGTTGCCGAGCGCTATCGCAAGGCGATGAATATCCGCACGCCATCTGTATTCCAGAAGGTGATGAACCTGTCAGGCGGCAACCAGCAAAAGGTGGTGCTGTCCAAATGGCTCTTTGCCGAGCCTGAGGTTCTGATCCTGGACGAGCCGACACGCGGGATCGATGTCGGTGCAAAATTCGAGATTTACGGGATCATCAACGAGCTCTCCGCGATGGGGAAAGGCGTATTGATGATTTCGTCCGAGATGCCCGAACTATTGGGCATGTGTGATCGCATCTACGTCATGAACGAAGGCGCTCTGGTCGGCGAGTTGACCGCCGAAGAGGCCAGCCAAGAGCGGATTATGTCGCTCATCGTGACCGAATAGGGAGGAGCAAGGAATGACACTTGCGCAAACCACCGCTACCGAAGCAGAACCGATGCGGATCGGTGAATATCTGTTGGGCCATCTGCGGACTTATGGGCTGCTTTTCGCGCTCATCGCCATCATGATTTTCTTTCAGATTTCGACGTCTGGTACATTGTTGCGGCCGGTCAATATTACCAATCTGCTGCTACAAAACAGTTACATCATCATCATGGCGCTTGGGATGCTGATCGTCATCGTGTCGGGAAACATCGACTTGTCGGTTGGGTCAGTCATGGGCTTTGTCGGTGCGCTTGCGGCGGTGATGATCGTGCAAATGGATGTGCCGTATCTCTTGGCTATCGTGATCTGCCTTGTCGTCGGGGGGCTGATTGGTGCGGCGCAGGGATATTGGGTCGCATATTGGAAAATCCCGTCATTCATTGTGACGCTTGCGGGAATGCTGGTGTTTCGTGGCCTGTCTCTGTTGCTGCTTGAAGGTCAATCTGTCGGACCATTCCCACGGGAATTTCAGGCCCTGGCCAATGGGTTTGTGGCGGATGTCTTTCCGGCAGGAATGGGGCAGACATTTGCGGCGATGTTTGGTGCGCGTCAGGTGAACGTCCTGGCGCTTGGTGTGGGGATCATCGCGGCAGTCGCAATCGTCTGGAGTGGCCTACGCGCCAGAGCCCGCAATCGCGCATACGGTGTCGTGGACGAGCCGCGCGCGTTCTTTATTGCCCGCAATGTGATCGTCGTAGGAGCCATCGTATTCATTATGTTCAAGCTCTCGACCTTTCGGGGCTTGCCGAATGTGCTGATTACCATGGGTGTGTTGACCATGATCTACGCGTTCCTTACCGAGCGCACCGTGCTGGGGCGCAGGGTTTATGCGCTAGGTGGCAATCAGAAGGCGGCGAAACTATCTGGCATTAAGACCGAGCGGCTGACTTTTCTGGCCTTTGTAAACATGGGCGTGCTGGCAGCCGCGGCGGGTCTGGTCTTTGCTGCGCGCCTGAACACTGCGACGCCAAAAGCAGGGTTCGCGCTGGAACTCGACGTGATCGCGGCGGTCTTCATTGGCGGCGCATCCATGTCCGGCGGCGTGGGCACGATCGTTGGGGCAGTGGTCGGTGCATTCTTGATGGGGGTGCTCAACAACGGCATGTCGATCATGGGTATCGGCATCGATTATCAGCAGATGATCAAGGGACTTGTTCTGCTCGCCGCTGTCATTTTTGACGTCTACAACAAATCAAAGCAGGGGTAAGCTATGGCGTTCGAACCCGCACCCTGGCCGCGCAGGCTTCGCTCGCAAGAGTGGTATGCCGGAAACGGTCGCGACACGATCTACCACCGCGGCTGGATGAAAAACCAAGGCTACCCACATGATTTGTTCGACGGGCGTCCGATCATCGGTATCCTTAATACTTGGTCTGATCTGACACCTTGCAACGGGCACCTTCGCGAGTTGGCCGAGAAGGTGAAGGCCGGCATCTGGGAGGCGGGCGGTTTCCCTGTCGAAGTTCCGGTCTTTTCAGCTTCTGAGAATACGTTTCGCCCAACAGCGATGATGTTTCGCAACCTCGCCGCCATGTCGATTGAGGAGCAAATGAGAGGGCAACCAATTGATGGCGCGGTGTTGCTGGTTGGGTGTGACAAGACCACGCCATCATTGTTGATGGCTGCGGCTTCTACTGATTTGCCATCAATCGTGGTGACGGGCGGGCCGATGCTGAACGGGTATTTTCGCGGTGAGCGGGTCGGATCAGGCACTCATTTGTGGAAGTTTTCCGAGGCGGTGAAGGCAGGGGAGATGACACAGGACGAGTTCCTCGAAGCCGAAGAATCCATGAGCCGGTCATCTGGGACCTGCAATACCATGGGCACGGCTTCGACGATGGCCAGTATGGCCGAAGCACTTGGTATGGCTCTTTCAGGCAATGCTGCAATTCCAGCTGTCGACAGCCGCCGCCGGGTGATCGCGCAGATGTCAGGACGACGCATCGTTCAGATGGTGAAGGATGATCTGAAGCCCTCGGACATTATGACAAAGCAGGCCTTTGAAAACGCAATCAGGACAAATGGCGCTATTGGAGGGTCAACCAATGCAGTGATCCACATGCTTGCCATCGCGGGCAGGGTCGGGGTCGATCTGACGCTGGACGACTGGGATCGTTGCGGGCGGGACGTTGCCACGATCGTCAACCTGATGCCCTCGGGGGCCTATCTGATGGAGGAGTTCTTTTATGCAGGTGGCCTGCCTGTCGTTCTGAAACGCTTGGGCGAAGGAGGGCAGTTGCACAAAACTGCGCTAACGGTATCCGGGCAGACGATCTGGGACGAGGTGAAGGATGTCCGCAACTGGAACGAAGACGTCATCCTGCCGCTCTCCAAAGCGCTGACCCAGCAGGGCGGCATCGCCGTGGTTCGTGGCAACCTTGCCCCGCAGGGCGCGGTTTTGAAACCTTCGGCTGCCACACCACAGCTACTCAAACACCGGGGCAGGGCGGTCGTGTTCGAGGATATTGACGATTACAAAGCTCGGATCAATGACGAGGCGCTCGACATAGACGAGAGCTGCGTGATGGTTCTGAAGAACTGCGGCCCAAAGGGTTACCCCGGCATGGCGGAGGTCGGCAACATGGGGCTGCCACCCAAAGTCCTGAGGAAAGGTATAACCGATATGGTTCGTATCTCGGATGCGCGCATGTCGGGTACGGCTTATGGAACTGTCGTTTTACATACCTCGCCCGAGGCCGCAGCAGGCGGACCCCTTGCGGTGGTCAGGACCGGGGACATGATCGAGTTGGATGTAGAAGCGCGACGTTTGCACCTCGATATTCCCGACGCTGAACTGGCAGCCCGGCTACAGGCTTGGGCGCCGAGCCACGAACAAGTTGATAGCGGCTATCTTTGGATGCATCAGCAGCACGTGCAGGGCGCGGATACCGGCGCTGATCTCGATTTTCTGAAGGGGTGCCGGGGATCTCCTGTCGGAAAGGACTCTCATTGATGGAAATCGCATTAATCGGCATCGGAAAGATCGCAATCGACCAACATGTGCCCGCGATCCAGAACAGCCCTGACTGGAATTTGTCTGCGACCGTGTCGCGTCATGGCACAGTGGCGGGCGTTCCCGCCTTTCATGATTTTGCACAGATGCTGGAAGAGCGGCCAGACATCCGTGTCGTGTCGCTCTGCCTGCCGCCGGTTCCACGGTTTGACTATGCGGCTGCGGCAATCCGCGCGGGTCGGCACGTGATGCTTGAAAAACCGCCCGGTGCGACGCTCTCGGAATGCCACGCGCTCAAAGCGATGGCGCAAGCTCATCGGGTGTCGCTTTATGCAACGTGGCACTCACGACAAGCAGACAAAGTGCCCGCGGCAAAGGCTTGGCTTGCAGAGAAGACACTGCGGAAACTGACGATCAACTGGCGAGAAGATGTGCGGCAATGGCATCCCGGGCAAGACTGGGTGTTTGAGGCAGGCGGTTTAGGTGTCTTTGATCCGGGCATCAACGCACTGTCGATCCTGACGGAAATTCTGCCTGAGCCAGTCCATCTGACCGGGGCTCAGCTTCACTTTCCCGCGAACCGCGAGACGCCAATTGCAGCGGAATGCAGCTTTCATCATCCGAGGGGGGCTGAGGTGTCCATGAGCCTCGACTGGCTGGAGCCCGGCGCGCCGACATGGACCATTCAGGCCGAAACGGATCAAGGCATTATGATCCTTGAAAATGGTGGTGATAAGCTGACGATTGATGGCGAGATTGACGAAGGTGTTTCTGATCTGGCCGGTGAATACTCTCGTCTTTACGCTCAGATGGCCTCATTGGTGCAAAGGGGGGGCATAGATATGGATCTGTCGCCCATGCGGCATGTGGCCGATGCTTTTACACTCGGCAAGCGCATCACCGTTGAACCCTTCGAATGGTAATCGACTGAGCGAGGGCTGGGAGTCGTTGAACACCAAGTCCAGCGCATCGCTGACTCTTTTGCTTCTCTGGCAGTGCAGAGGGCAGTTTTCATGCAGGTTTCACGTCTTGGCGTGACCTGAGACTGAGAGGTCAAAATGCAAAATCCACTCACCGGTATTCTGCCGGTCGCTCCAACACCGTTTCACAGCGATGGGGCCATTGATCCCGATGGGATGCGGCGCGTGCTCGATTGTATGATCGACCAAGGCGTCGATGCGATCTGTATTCTTGCCAACTATTCCGAACAGTTCCTGCTGTCGGACGAAGAGCGCGCGACCCTCACTCGGGTCAGTCTTGACCATGTGGCAGGCCGGGTTCCGGTCATTGTCACGATCAGCCATTTTGCAACGGACATCGTCATACATCGCGCGAAAGAAGCGCAGAGTTTGGGGGCGTCGATGCTCATGATGATGCCGCCATATCATGGCGTGGGGCTTGCTCCTCCTGAACAGGGAGTTTTCGAACATTTTGCAGCCGTCTCGAACGCGATTTCTATCCCGATCATGGTGCAGGATGCGCCGCTATCGGGCGTGTCCTTGCCCGTACCATTACTGGTCAAGATGGCGAGGGAGATCGAACACGTCTCTTACTTTAAGATCGAAACACCGTTTGCAGCCGACAAACTCGCCGCGCTGATCGACTTGGGTGCAGAGCATATTGTCGGACCATTTGATGGCGAAGAAGCGGTGACGTTGCTGGCCGATCTTGATGCAGGCTGTACGGGAACGATGACCTCGGCACTGCAGCCGGAAATGATCCGCCACATTGTAACAGACTACCGTGCAGGCAATCTAGAGGCGGCACTGGATCAGTGGAAACTATGCCTGCCGCTGATCAACCACGAAAATCGCCAGTGTGGGCTGCGCGCAGCAAAAACGGTGATGATGGAGGGCGGCGTGATCGGCTCTGATTACGTGCGCCATCCGCTTACTCCGCTGTCGCCACGTACCAAAGAGCGGCTTATTTCACTGTCACGAGAACTCGACCTGATCGCGCTGCGCTGGGGTAAATAAAGAGGTAATTCATGGCGTATCGACCGCACGGAAAACACTTGATTAGAGGCGCGTGGATCGGCTCTGCCACCACTTTTGCGTCTCAGCCGATCGACGGACTATCGCACGAGACGGCCAATGGTGACGCAAAGGATGTCGATCGCGCGGTTCAAGCCGCAGAGGACGCGTTCTGGACCTTTGGCTACATCTCTCGCGCAGAGCGGGCTGCGTTTTTACGCTCCATCGCGGGTGAGATCGACGCTCGGGCAGAAGAAATCACAGAAATTGGCGTTCGAGAAACCGGCCTGCCTGAGGCGCGATTGCAGGGGGAACGGGGCCGGACCACTGGTCAGTTGCGTCTGTTCGCAGACCATATTGAAGTGGGCGAATACCTCGACCACCGTCACGATCCCGCATTACCGGACCGTCAGCCTCTGGCACGCCCGGACCTCAAGATGGCGCAGCGCCCAATAGGGCCAGTTGCGGTTTTTGGTGCATCAAACTTCCCGCTCGCCTTTTCTACAGCCGGCGGCGATACCGCGTCAGCCTTGGCAGCGGGGTGTCCGGTTGTGGTTAAGGGCCACCCTGCCCACCCAGGCACAGGCGAAATAGTTGCTGAAGCGGTCCTTGCCGCGATCACGAAATGCGATCTGCATCCTGGGTGCTTTAATCTTGTGCAAGGCAATACGAATGAATTGGGCGCCGCATTGGTGCAGCACCCGCTCATAGCAGCGGTGGGGTTCACCGGATCGCTCGGTGCCGGGCGCGCCCTATTTGACTTGTGTGCCAACCGTCCAACGCCGATTCCGTTCTTCGGCGAATTGGGCAGCGTGAACCCGATATTCCTGCTGCCGGAAGCGATGTCAGCACGGAGCGAGGCCTTGGCCCAAGGTTGGGCCGCATCACTCACCATGGGAGCAGGGCAATTTTGTACCAATCCCGGCGTGGTCGTTTTGATGGAGGGACCAAGTGCTGCCTCTTTCACTGAAACTGCGCGTTTGGCCCTGTCTGAGGTTGGTGCCCAGACCATGCTGACCGAAGGGATTGCAAACAGCTATCGAGCTGGCTGCGAACGGGTAGCTGACATGAGCCGAGTAACGGAGGCTCTGAGTTCTGTCTGTGATGGGCGCAGGGCAAAGCCCTATCTCTGCGAAACAACGGGTGATGAATGGTTGGTAAACGACACGCTCGCTCACGAGATCTTTGGCCCGTTTGGTGTGATCGTTCGCGTGAAAGATCGCGAGGAGATGCTTGCGGTGGCTCGCTCTCTCAAGGGTCAACTGACCTGCACTCTGATGATGGATGACAGTGACAGCGACCTTGCGCGCCACCTCATGCCAGTTCTTGAGCGAAAGGCAGGGCGTATTTTGACCAACGGCTATCCAACCGGTGTCGAGGTTTGCGACGGTATGGTGCATGGCGGACCATATCCTGCATCGACCAACTTCGGCGCGACCAGTGTGGGAACGCTGGCGATCCGGCGTTTTCTGCGTCCAGTTTGCTATCAGAATATGCCTGACGCGCTGCTGCCCAACGATGTGAGTGGCGTATGACAGCACCAGATTGGATTGCAGTTGATTGGGGGACATCCAACCTTCGGATTTGGGCAATGCGCGCGGATGACACCGTTCTGGAACGGCGTAAATCGGATCACGGGATGGGGCGTTTGCGAGAGGACCAATTTGAGGAGAGCTTTCTGTCGCTTGTCGAAGACTTGCTGCCAGACCGCCCAACTCCGGTTTTGGTTTGCGGGATGGCTGGTGCACGCGGCGGCTGGCGGGAAGCAGGTTATGTTTCGGTTCCCGCTGCCTCGCAAAACGGGACCGTATCGCGGGTTATTACGCATGATAGTCGCATAGATGTGCGCATCTTGCCGGGCTTGTCACAAACAAACCCGCCGGATGTGATGCGGGGCGAAGAAACTCAGATAGCTGGTGTTCTCGCCCGAAATCCAGAGTTTGACGGCGTGATCTGCCTGCCCGGTACGCATACAAAATGGGTGCGCGTCGCAGGTGGCGCAGTCCTTGAGTTCAGGACGTTTATGACTGGAGAGTTGTATGCCATCCTCACGCAACACTCGATCCTACGGCAGAGCCTCGACGGTGATTGGGACGATGCCGCGTTTGCCGACGCCGTGGCGCAGGGGTTAGCCGCCCCTGCAGACACCAGCGCTACGCTCTTTGGTTTGAGAGCGCAGAATTTGCTCGCCACGCCAGATCGCGGGGAAACGCGGGCGCGTTTATCAGGATTGTTGATAGGTTTGGAATTCGCCGGGGCGCGTTCTTTTTGGGAACAAAACCCTGTAATTCTAGTCGGCGAGAAACGGACAAGGGAGCTATATGCTTCTCTGGACCGACTTGCGCCCGAGGTCCGCCACGCCGAAACTGAGGACATGACCCTCGCAGGTCTCATCGCTGCACGGTCTGCGCTAAAAGGAGAAGACGTGTGACCCGAAACATTATGGCGATACTGCGCGGCGTCACCCCGGATGAAGCCGTTGCAATTTGCGGGGCCCTGATCGATTCAGGCATTACCATCATTGAGGTGCCGCTAAATTCTCCCGATCCTCTCTCCTCTATCAGCCGCATGGTTCAAGCACACGGAGCACGGGCCAGTATTGGAGCCGGAACAGTGCTGACATCTACACAGGTGGGCGAGGTCGCCGCGGCAGGCGGGCGCTTTGTGGTTTCGCCGAACGTAAACCCAGATGTTATTCGCAAGACCAAGCAGGTTGGGCTTAGATCCTATCCGGGGGTGATGACGCCTTCTGAGTCTTTCACGGCTCTGGCCAGTGGAGCAGATGCGCTAAAGTTTTTCCCGGGAGAGGTTATCGGGCCGACAGGACTAAAGGCTATCCGTGCAGTTTTACCATCTGAAGTGCCGTGCTGGGCGGTCGGTGGCGTTTCACCAACAAACTTGGCGCAATGGCTTGCGGCTGGGGCTAATGGCATCGGCGTTGGAAGTGCACTTTTTAAGCCGGGAGATACGGCTCAAATCGTGGCAGACAAAGCCGCCGCATTTGCGGTGAGCTACGACGAGGCCCGACTATGACAGATATTGCGACAGTATTCGATGAGCGCGCCTGCGAATTAGGGGAAGGTCCGTTGTGGCACCCTTTGCGCAAGCAGCTGTTCTGGTTTGATATTCTTGGGCATAGGCTCTTGTCTCGTGTCGACGGTCAGGCCTTGGAGTGGCAATTCAGCGAATGCCACTCTGCCGCGGGTTGGATTGATACAGACACATTGCTTATCGCCTCTGAAACTGGGCTGTGGAGATTTGATATTGGCACAGGTCATCGCGATTTGATTTGTGAACTTGAAGCCAACAATCCTGATACCAGATCAAACGATGGTCGCGCCGACCCAAAAGGCGGGTTCTGGATCGGCACCATGGGAAAGCGCGCAGAAGCCGGATACGGCGCGATCTACCGGTATTATCGTGGCGAGTTGCGAAAGCTCTGGTCGGGCCTGTCGATCCCCAATTCGATCTGCTTTTCTCCGGATGGCAGCACCGGGTATTTTACAGATACGCAGCAAGGGCGGATTTTGAAGCAACCGCTTGACCATGAAGGGTGGCCCAAAGGTGAACCCGGCGTCTTTGCTGATCCCGGATCCGAAGGTTTTAACCCAGATGGTTCGGTGGTTGATGCACAAGGTGGCCTTTGGAATGCGCAATGGGGTGCGGGCAGGGTTGTTCGGTACTCTCAAGACGGTGAAGTTGACCGGATCATTAAAGTGGCAGGGTTGCATTCTTCTTGTCCCGCGTTTGGTGGGCCGAATATGCAGACACTTTTTGTAACGACGGCCTTTGAGGGAATTGCCAACCCAAATCCAGCTCAGGGCTGTGTTTATCAAGTTCCCGTGGAGCAATCAGGTGTTCCGGAACATGCTGTACGGTGCTGAGTTCGTAGGTTTGTTCTGGTAGGCGCACAGGTGATCTATGCGCTGTTGGCCGTGATCGGTCGCAGCTTGATACCTATTTGTGCCATCCATCCACATCGCAACGCGGGGCGTTGTCATCTAAGGCCAAATACCTGAACGCCCGTGGGTTCACGAGCAGTTGTCAGGCGTGTGACATCATCAAAAACTGCAGGCCTATTTCAACTAATTCCCCTGTCCCGGTGCCTTATGCGCAGCCTGCCGAATGGCGGCATACGTATGAGGGCGGGAAATCGATTTATGACTGAATAGGAAAAATGCGGAGGGCCCAGCCAAGTCTCATATTCCTTTACTTTGTACTCCGTCCGTTCTTCCATCGGCGCAAAATTGCTCTCTGTTGATGACGCAAGGCACCCTCTTGCAACTGAATACAGATTCAGATTGGATGACTTCAATCATAACGAGAAAAGCTACCAACAGACGGAGAGTCATCATGAAAATTCGCACAACATTGGCGTCCTCGGCACTTGCCTTGGGTCTCGCGCTGCAGGCGCATGCGGCGGATGTGCCTGAGGGCGTAACTTTGGCCGCAGATCAGTCCTATACCTTCTGGCTATTGGATGCGATCAAGTCGATGGACCCGCAAATCAATACCGATGTCGAAGGCTCTGATGTGCTGCGTAACATCTTTGAAGGGCTCTACAACGAAGACGGAAACGGCGACTTGGTTCCCGGCGTGGCACTGGATCACGAGGTGTCGGAAGATGGTAAAACCTACACATTCAACCTGCGCAAAGATGCCAAGTGGTCCAATGGCGAACCAGTAACCGCCGCGGATTTTGTTTATTCCTGGCGCCGGTTGGCCAACCCTGTGACCGCGTCGGAGTACGCGTGGTACATGGAATTGATGCAGGTTGAGAATGCACCTGAGGTGATCGCGGGTGACAAATCTCCCGAAGAACTTGGTGTGCGGGCAGTGGATGACCACACCCTTGAGGTCAAGATCACGACACCGCTGCCCTATTTCCCCCAAATGCTCGTCCACGCATCGACCTTCCCGGTGCTGCAAAGTGTTGTGGAGGAGCATGGAGATGACTGGACCGATGCGGGAACGCTGGTGGGCAACGGGGCCTATACTCTGACCGCCCATCAACTGGGCGAACGGGTAGTCATGGAGAAAAACGACACCTATTGGGATGCTGACAATGTGGTGATGGAAACACTCACGGCATTGACCATCAATGATGTGAACCAAGGTCTGACACGCTACCTGGCGGGCGAGCTGGATCGGGTGGATATTCCCGCAGGGCAATATCCGCGGCTAAAGAAAGAATACCCTGAGCAAGCGGTCTCGACCCCTTATAATTGTTCTTACATCTACATGCTGAATGTGGGGGAAAAGGGCCCTGAAGCCTTGCGCGATGTGCGGGTCCGTCAGGCGCTGGCCTATGCGATTGACCGCGACATTATCGTCGACCGCATTCTGCAGGGGGGGCAAAAGGCCTCATATAATTGGACCCATTGGGCGATTGCGGATTTTGAGCGTCCTGAGTTGGAATGGGCGGATGAGATGGATCAATCTCAACGTCTGGAAAAAGCCAAGGCCCTGATGGCAGAGGCTGGATATGGATCAGACAATCCGCTTGATCTGACGCTGCAGTACAACACTTCCGAGGACCACAAGAAGATTGCCATCGCGGCCTCACAAATGCTCAAGCAAATCGGTGTGAACATCACGCTTGATAACTATGAGTGGAAGGTTCACACCGACCGGATGCAAAATCAGGACTTTGACATGGCGCGTTATGCGTGGTGCGGAGACTATAATGAGGCGTCGACCTATCTGGACCTCATGACCTCTTACTCTGGTCACAACAACGGCGAGTTTTTCAACGACGCCTATGACAAGGTCATGAAAGATAGCAAGACCGCTGAAAACCCGCAGCCGCTCTATCAAGACGCTGAACGCATTCTGGCGGAAGAAATGCCGATTATCCCGATCTATCACTATGCCAACGTCGATATGATCGCCGAAGATATCAAAGGTCTGCCGCAAAACAATGTGAACAATAACTGGTATGGTAAGGATCTATACCGCGTCGCGGAGTAATTCTACTCGGGCGAGCGGCCCTTTTAGGTGGATCGCTCGCCTTTATACCTAGCCACCTCGACTTGTTCCGGGAGCGACAGTCTTGTTCACTTACTTCCTTAAGCGTCTTGCTATTGCGATCCCGACGCTTTTGCTTTTGATCGTGATTTCCTTCGTATTGATGCATTCCGCCCCCGGCGGGCCATTTACATCGGAACGGGAATTGCCGCCGCAGGTCTTGGCCAACCTAAATGCGAAATACGGCCTCGACGATCCCTTGTGGAGGCAGATCGTCAATTATGTCTGGGGGATCGTCAGCGAATTCGATTTCGGCCCGAGTTTTGTCTACAAAGACCGCACGGTAAATGAGATCATCGCGCAAGGCTTCCCGATCACATTGACCTATGGGCTTTTGTCCTTTGCAGTTGCGGTGATTGTTGGCGCGAGCCTTGGTGTGGCAGCAGCCATGCGACACAACTCTCTGTTGGATTATGCCGCGGTAGGAGTTTCCATCGGAGCGCAAGTGTTGCCCAACTTCGTGATGGCACCAATCCTTGTTTTGGTCTTCACGCTGTGGCTCGGTTGGTTGCCGGGAGGTGGCTGGCAGGGGCCCGAATATTGGATCATGCCAGTGATCGCGCTTTCAACGTCTTTCATGGCGTCGATCGCGCGGATCACGCGTTCATCGATGCTTGAGGTGCTGACCTCAAACCATATTCGTACTGCGCGTGCGAAAGGCCTGCCCGAACGTCAGGTAATTCTGCGTCACGCGCTGAAGCCTGCGATGCTACCTGTCATTTCCTATCTTGGTCCCGCCTTTGTGGCGATGATCACAGGCTCGGTGGTGGTTGATATCTATTTTTCGACCGGCGGCATCGGCAAGGCTTTTGTCGATAGCGCCCTGAACCGCGATTACGCAGTCATGATGGGCGTGACGATTCTGATGGGCGCGCTGACCATCTTCTTCAACCTCGTGGTCGATATCCTTTACGGATGGATTGATCCAAAGATCAGGTATTAACATGGCAATGACACCGGAACAGGCCGTCGAAGCCAATACGCTCGTTGGAAAAGGCCGATCCCCATGGTCCGATGCACGGCGGCGTTTCTTGCGCAACAAGGCGGCCCTTGTGGGGCTCGCCATCCTCGGTTTCGTGGTGGTTTTCGCGCTCTTTGGAAACTTTTTCGCACAGTGGTCGAACGAGGAACTCGACTATAACGTCATGGGGCAGGTTGCCGAATTGGGTGGGCCATCATTCGCAAGTGGCCACTATTTTGGCACTGATGATCTTGGACGGGATCTCTTTGCGCGTACGGTACAGGGAACGCAAATCAGTCTCGCGGTTGGACTGGTCGGTGCGCTGATTGCTTGCCTCATTGGTACGCTTTACGGGGCCATTGCAGGTTACGTCGGCGGGCGTACAGACAACATCATGATGCGGCTCGTCGATATATTTATGGCGGTGCCTTACATGTTTGTGCTGATCCTGCTTTTGGTCATGTACGGACGCTCGATCACGATACTATTCGCGGGGATCGGTGTGATCTCATGGATGGAAATGGCGCGGATCGTGCGCGGCCAGACGTTGACCATCAAGGGCCGCGAATTCGTCGAGGCCGCCCGTGCCACGGGGGTGTCCGCACCAGTAATCATTCTGCGCCACATTGTGCCAAACCTGCTTGGTGTGATCGCGGTATATGCCACTCTGCTGGTGCCGCTGATGATCCTGACCGAGAGCTTCATTTCGTTCCTCGGCCTTGGAGTACAGGAACCACTGACATCTTTGGGGGCTCTGAT
This sequence comes from Tritonibacter mobilis F1926, assembly GCF_000376545.2. Classification (NCBI taxonomy): domain Bacteria; kingdom Pseudomonadati; phylum Pseudomonadota; class Alphaproteobacteria; order Rhodobacterales; family Paracoccaceae; genus Tritonibacter; species Tritonibacter mobilis. Next base: position 132,270 of record NZ_CP015231.1, on the reverse strand, counting down.
TTCCGAAGGGGCTGGGACCATCGCTTATGGTACCACCTGGCAGTTGGGTTTCCCTCTCCTGTTCTTCTGTCTCACGCTGTTCGGCCTGTTCTTTGTGGGTGACGGGCTGCGAGACGCACTTGACCCCAAGGATCGCTGATGTCGCTTTTGCAGATCAACAATCTCTCTGTCACTTTTGACGGCGAAGACGGACCGGTGCATGCGGTCAATAACCTCTCGCTTTCCATCGATCGTGGTGAAACCTTGGGCATCGTTGGTGAAAGCGGGTCTGGAAAATCGCAAACCGCCTTCTCTATTATGGGGTTGCTCGCCCCCAACGGGCGTACCGAAGGCTCCATACGTTTTGATGGGCAAGAAATCTTGGGTGCAAAGCCCAAGGCGCTCAATAAAATACGAGCGGAGCGGGTTGCGATGATCTTTCAAGATCCAATGACGTCGCTTAACCCCTATATGCGGATATCCGACCAGATGACCGAAGTCCTGACATTGCATCAGGGTCTGTCAAAGCGAGACGCGCTCGCTGAGTCGATACGCATGTTAGATGCTGTAAAAATCCCTGCCGCGAGGGAACGTATTCGGCTCTATCCGCATGAATTTTCCGGCGGCATGCGACAGCGCGTGATGATCGCAATGTCGCTTCTGTGCAAACCTGATATTTTGATCGCAGATGAACCGACAACCGCGCTCGACGTGACCGTGCAGGCGCAGATCATGGATCTATTGGGTGATTTGCAAAAAGACTTTGGCATGGCGACGATCCTGATTACGCATGATTTGGGGGTGGTTGCGGGGTTTTGTGAACGTGTGCTGGTTATGTATGGCGGTCGCGTGATGGAGCAGGGCCCCACAGAGCCGCTTTTTGCGGCTCCCTCGCATCCTTATACGTGCGGATTGCTGGCAGCGGTGCCGCGTGTCGATGATGCAGACGCCGCCATGAAGGCAATCCCCGGCAACCCTCCGAATATGGCCGCTCCGCCGGAAGGTTGCCCCTTTCGCCCACGCTGTCGCTTTGCCGCTGAGGATTGCCGCGTAATGCCCGCGCTAACCGCTTTTGCCGAAGACCGCGCGCGCGCATGCCAGCGCCCAGTTGAGGAGGTCGCCGCATGAGTCCACTTCTCTCCGTCCGCAAATTGGATATCAAATTTCAGCTCGTGCGCCCCGGCGATATGCCTTGGACCAAACCGCGCTATCTGCACGCGGTCAATGGTGTGGATTTTGACCTGGAGGCGGGCAAAACGCTCGGTGTTGTCGGCGAGTCTGGCAGCGGCAAGTCGACAATGGCGCGTGGTCTGATCCAGATGGTTCCGGCCACGGGGCAGGTGACGTGGCGCGGCGAAACCGACCTTCTGTCGCTAAGTCCACGCCGGATGAAACCATACCGCTCTGAAATCCAAATGGTGTTTCAGGACCCGCTGGCCTCGCTGAACCCGCGTATGACACTGGGGCAAATCATCGCCGAACCACTTGCAACGCACCGCCCGGATATTCCGGCCAAGGAACGCCGCAAACGTGTTGCGCAGATGATGGAGCGGGTGGGTTTGTTGCCGCAGATGATCAACCGCTACCCGCATGAGTTTTCCGGTGGCCAATGCCAGCGTATCGGTATTGCCCGTGCGCTTATCGTCGAACCAAAACTCTTGATCTGTGATGAACCCGTCTCGGCGCTGGATGTTTCAATTCAGGCACAAGTGATTGAGCTTTTGAAGGAATTGCAGCGTGATTTGGGGTTGGCGATGATCTTTATCGCCCACGATTTGAGTGTGGTTAAAAACATCTCTGATGAGGTGATGGTGCTGTATCTGGGGCGGATTATGGAGAAGGCGCCAAAAGCTGAACTCTATAATGATCCGCAACATCCCTACACACAGGCGCTTCTTTCGGCGGTGCCAATCCCTGATCCGGTGGCGGAGCGAGCAAAGCGCATCATGCCGATGGTCGGTGACATGCCGTCCCCGATGAACCCGCCCTCCGGCTGTGTCTTCCGTGGTCGGTGCCCGCGTTCTCAAGACGACTGCGCGCAGATCGTGCCACAGCCCAATACTGGCGCACATGCTACAGCTTGCCTTCATCCGGGGCCGCAATATTCTGGTGAAACCAACTAGCTCAGCACCAGCGATCGGAGGGCGCGTGCTCAATCTTTTAAAAAGGCACGTACCGCGTCTGACACTTTATTGTGGATGACCTCGGGTGAATGAGAGCGGCCCGCCAAAACGGCAGAAAGATGCAAGTTCCCGCGCACGGCCCCAAGAAATAACTCCGCTGCTGTTTCTAAATCGATATCAGGCAGCGATCCCTTAGATTGTTGCAGGGATAGAAATTGGGCGAGGCTTTTGGTGGCAGCTTCCGGCCCATTTTCAAAGAAATCCCGAGACAGTTCCGGGAAGTGTTGCGCTTCTGAGGTCATCGCCCGATACAGCGCCAGACCATCCTCCGATAGCAATACCGTCAGGTAGTCCACGCCCATCCTGAACAGCGTTGCCTCCAAGCTCTCGCTTGCAGAGCGCGGCTTCAGAGCTTTGATCACACGACCCGAAATGCGTTCGATCATAGCTTCAAAGAGCTTCTCTTTATTGGGAAAATGCTTGTAGAGCGTGCGCTTCGATCCCCCCACACAGGCATGGATTTGATCCATGCTGGTGCGGCCAAATCCTTCCTTCGCAAATATCTCCCACGCCACGTTCAAGATTTCCTCTCGTTTTGCGGCTTGTTTGTCGGTTGGCGGTGTGACCGGGGCAGACATAGAGAACTCCGTCATTTCTTTGGCTTGAAAGGTACGACTTCGTACCCTACCTTGCAATGGTACGAAGTCGTACCATAGCGGAAGTGTCCCACTGCCAAAATGGGGCCCACATGAGAGGGAGATCGCCAATGCCACGCCCATCATCCGGAAAACTGCGTCTTGTTGGGGTCTTAATCGTGGTCTTAATTGCCCTGCCCAGCGGGTATGGCCTTTGGAGCAACGCACAATCACGGGTTTACACAGATAACGCTTATATTCGGGGCGATATCGTTGCGGTTGCGCCGAAGGTTTCCGGTTACATCGCCGAAGTCGCTGTGAACGACAATCAACTGGTTGAGAAAGGCGATGTGCTTTTGCGTATTGATCACGCAGATCACGCAGCGCGCGTCCGTCAGGCGAAAGCAGCACTCGCGGCGGCAACAGCTGCACGACTCAGGCTTGATGAAGAGCGGCAGATGCAAACCGTTTTTATAGATGAAGCGCATGCGATGATTGCGGCGGCGCAGGCCGAGGCGGATCGCGCCGGAAAAGACCTGCATCGAACCAACAACCTTATCGCCGATGGTTGGGTCCCAGCGGAGCGTCTAGAAGTGGTAACTGCCATTGCGATTAAGGCACGCGCAGGGCATGAGAGAGCCAGTGCAGGTCTTCGTGCACAAGAGCAGAAATTGCGTGTTCTTGACGCTCAATCATCAGCGCTGGATGCCGCAATAGAGCAGGCGGCGGCGCAACTGCAACTCGCGGAAATATCGCTGTCTGAGACGACGATACGTGCCGCAGAACGCGGATTTATCGGCAATCTCCACGCAGAGCTTGGCCAATACGCCCGCCCCGGAGCGCCACTTTTGTCTGTTGTCTCAAATGACCACAAATGGGTCGTCGCCAACTTCAAGGAAACGCAACTTGGACGGATAGAACCCGGACAAACTGTGTCGATCCGCGTGGACAGTTTTCAGGATATCGCCTTAACGGGAAGAGTGGAGAGTATCGCACCCGCGAGCGGAGCGGAGTTCAGCCTGTTGCCACCAGATAATGCGACCGGAAATTTCATCCGGGTTGTACAACGCATCCCGGTAAAAATTGAGCTGGATCAACAGAATCCACTATTTCACAGGCTCCGCCCCGGAATGTCTGCTGAGGTGAGTATCGAGGCTACTCGCCTTCCTCTTGGCGGTGCGGGCGATGAGTGAAGCGACGAATGACCTTTGCAGATCAACCCTGCGAGCCACGTGCTTCGGGCTAAAACAATCGCTCCTGTTGGTGGGACTGGTGCTCGCAGTGATGCTGGACGCGCTGAATGCAACAATATTTGGAATGGCCCGCGGGCACGTCATGGGAACATTTCACCTGACCCCCGATGAGGCGGCATGGATCGGTATTGTCTATCTATCGGCCAAGCTGACGTTGTTTCCCTGCGGCAGTTGGTTCATCAAAAAATATAGTTTGGTGACAGTCATTTGGGTGGCTTTGTCGCTCTGTTCGGTAACATCCCTGATTTGTGCGATATCCGTAAATTATACTGTGCTGATCAGCAGTCGGGCGGTGCAGGGCGCGGCCGGAGCGATGTTGATCGCTTCCGCGCAAACCCTGTTGTTGGGGGTCTTTCCGTCAAATCGGCAGGGCCTTGTCCAGGCGATATTTGCCTTGGCTGTTGTTGTGGCGCCGACCTCTCTTGCCCCCGTGGTGCAGGGGTATTTTATCGACGCTGCGATCTGGCAGGCCTCTTTCGTTTTGAGTATCGGCCTCGCCGCAGGCGCAGCTTTGATTTTGCTCTGCATGCCGGAGAGTGTTTTCCCAAAGTACCAGCACGCCGTGAACCCGTTTGACTGGCTCGGGTTCGTTCTGTTTGCAATCGCGATGCTAAACCTCACGTATATTCTGAATGAAGGCACACGGTGGAATTGGTTCGAGGCCAGACATTTACGCTGGAGCGCGGCGGTGTTCGTTGTCGCCATGGCGATTTGCATTCACCGCCTCGTCACAAAATCAGATCAGGTGCTTCTTGATCGTGGCGTGTTCGGTGATGATCACTTCACGTTTGGGTTTTTCGTGAGTTTCATCGCCGGCGCAGCGCTCTTTGGCAGTGCGTTTCTGATACAGGCCTTCACTTTGAGCGTGCTGCGTTTCCCCGCAGGTGAGGCGGGTCTGTTGTTGTTACCCTCGGGTTTGGCGACGATCACAGGGCTGTGTCTGGCTGGGTGGCTCATCACGTACCGAAACACTCCGCCGATAGCATTTATTCCACTTGGGGTTTTGCTGTTTATGACGTCTATGTGGTTGATGTCGCGCACGGGCTTGCAAAGCGGCTGGCAGGATCTGAGCGGCGCGCTATTGCTGCGAGGCTTTGGGTTGGGTTTCCTGTTTCTCAGTCTGACGCTCATCACACTCAGCGGACTCAAACCCATATATCGTGCAGATGGAGTTGGGCTTTTCAATTGGGGGCGTCAACTTGGTGGCCTTATCGGTGTGGCGGTTTTGAGCAGCTACAACACCAGCATGAATGCCACGAACCTGCAGGTTCTCGGGCGGAATTTTGATCCTTCAAATACATGGTTTGGGTTGCGCAGACAGATGCTCAGCGAAGTGTTGGTAGAGCGTGGTTTTGAACCCGGCCTAGCAGAACCCGCTTCTGCCTTGATGCTACAAAGCACGCTGAAACCGCAGGTGGCGATGCTTTCTTTCAACGAGGCATTCTTAGCTTTGGCGCTTCTGTTTGTGCTGGCAGTCCCGATCATTCTCTCGTTCAAGATAATACAAAAACGGTTTGGGTCTTAAAATCCAATCCGCTGGCTATTGTGTCACCCAGATTAGTCGCTGATGGCGGACATAGGACTATGCTGCAGTTAATGGATTAGTGCGTCAGCCCCAATAGCGACACTGGCGAGGATTGTCACCGTCAGCACCACTGACATCACCCCAAGTGCCAAACCCAAGCCGCAAACCAAACCATCTTGCTCCACAATTCCAACCCCAATGATGAACAAAGAAATCGCGGGAAACCAGCCACTTAGAGGAACTGGTAAGAATAGCGCAAAAGCGATGATAAACATCACTAGACCGAGTGCACGCTCGTGGCGCTGCGCAAAGAGTGCTCTGTAACGCGGCACCAACATACGTTCCAGTCGACGCGTCACCGGCCGAAGGCGCAATACAGTTCTTCTCAGCTTCGTTGGATCAAGCCGAAGGTTAGCCAGGCATCGAGGAAGCTTCACATGCGGATAGCCCAGCACCATTTGCGCTGTGGTCACGAGAAGGGGCAAAGCCGTCAAAAGAGTAGATCCAGGCGGGAGAGGAAGCAGCGTCAGGAGTGAGAAAACGACAATAGCCCATCCGAAGGAAGATTCACCCAATGCTGTGAGGAGGTTGCCAAGGGTCAACGTCCCGGCCCTATGTTGGTGACGCGACGTGCGTAAGATCGGGAGTGACAATGAGGGACGCCTGCTTTTCCCGTCTTCCTGCTGCATCTGTGTCTTTCCGTTTGGCTCACCTGCTATATCAGGGTGCCAGCGCCTATTTGCAATCACCTAGTCGCGAAAAGCGATGCGCGGTGTCAAAATCAGTTTTCGCGGCCTGAGTGGAGCCCCAATCGCATAGCTGGCGGCTGACTGTAGTAGTGACATGCAATCGCGATCAGCTGCGCCGGGGAGGCGTGTTCATGGTAGACCGAAGGTTGGGGGCTAAAACAGGATTTGCGGTTGAGAGGTGCGCGGGTTACCTTCGCATAAGTTGCGCATTTGATGCGCCGTATTGACGCAAATGCTCAGGAGATCCCATGACCACTCTGCACTCGCTTACATCAACCGATTTCGAAGCATTGTTGGACCGAGCGTTTGAAGTGCGATCTGTTTCAGAGGATGTGCATCTGTCGCTGATCGAAGTGAAGGCAATGGGTTCTGGTGCGCGAGAGGGCGGGGCGTTTTCCACGCTTTGGCAAGGTCCTAGGTCGCCCATTCTGGAACAGGCAACATATCGATTGTTTGAGGAAGAGTTCGGTGAACAGGAGGTGTTTCTTGTACCCGTCGCCGAAAAGGACGCAGGCATTCAGTATGAGGCGGTCTTCACCTGATCGGCCGGAAGATCCCAGCGCATCAGGTCGTAAACGCCCTTGTCCTCCTGTGTGGTGAAGCCGAGCCGCAGATAAAGCGTCAGCGCTGGATTGGCTTTTTCGACATGGATGCTCACTGATTTTTGCAATGCTGCCGCCTCCTCCTGAAGATCAAGAATAATGGCGCACCCCAAACCCTGACCGCGTGCTTTGGGCAGCAGGGCGATGTCGATAATTCGGTGTTCGCGCTCCCAGCGCTCCAGATAGAGCCGTCCGACAGGCTCGTCCTCATGCAGGATCGCCAACCAGAGCGCATCTGGGTAGTGTGCCTGATAGTGGGCGTGCTGCGCCTCGAACTGCATCGCGATGAACGCTTGTTTTTCCAGCTCATCCCAGGGGGTGCGGTCCAGCTCCACTTCACGTGTGCTTCGATAGAGCGCTGTCAGGAAAGCGTGATCTTCGGGCGTGATCCATCGATACCCCAAGCCCAGTGCGGCTGCACGGTTCTGCAATGGCAAGGAGGCGGTTGCTTGCGGTCGCACCTTGAGCTTTGCGGGGAGGACGGATGCGGGGATCATGATGGGTTGGGCGTAATGTCTTGTGTGGTCGCGATCGCAGCATAGCCTGCCCCCAATTCGGTCCATGTCGCTGACCAATGACCAAGGGATTGTTGACGCAGATAGGCCGCTTTGCCGGTGTCTGGATCGAGAGAAAACAGGCTGAGACTGGTGTCCGCGTTGGGTTGCAGGATCAGATTGCAGTTTTGGTAGACGTGCCCGATGACGGCCGGGTCGGACCAATCATCCGATCCAGTCCCGGTCTGATATTTTGCATAGACCGGGCAGTTTGCCCCATAGCTCAGTTGGGCGACAAGGTAGAGACCGCCTTGGGGCGAAGTGGACACATCCATCGTATGCACCGGAGACACGAAGGAGGCAAACAGCACCCAGCCGCCAAAGCTGCTGGAACTGACCTGTTGCTGCACCTTCATGTAGATCTTGTCGCCGATCCGCGCGAAAATATGGACCAGTGCATTGTGGTCGAGGCCACAGACGATCTGTTCGAAGCCTGCCAACCCTTCGGAGATGTCCTGCCAGCCACTCCAGCTCTCGGGTAAGAATGGCCTGTCGTTGGACTGAAGGTTCAGATAAGGCACTCCGTCCGCATTAATACCGGCAAGAAAAATGCGGCCATCCGCATTCTGTGTGGCGGTCAGCCTGACAAGCGCACCGGGCAGCTGTTGCCAGTCCGACCAGATCTGCGCTGGTGGTACTTCTACGGGTACTGTCACTTCGATCGGAGTTTCGGTTCCGGGTGGTAGAACTTTGACGGTTTTCTCAACCACGGTGTTGGGGTTCTGGAACTTCCACCAGATGGTATTGTCCGCTTCTGAACTGGACAGGAACACGTTCGCGCGTCCGGTCAAACCATTGATCAACACCGTATCAATAATGCCGCTCACCCCGTCTGGCTTGCCTAGGTATTGAGGAAGTGCAAAACGGTTGTCGGCGTCTTCGGTTTGGGTTTCGCGTATATAGGTCAGATCTCCGGTGGCCGCGTCCACTGCCAGAACGGAGACATACCCATTCTGGGTGACCGAAGCGTTTAAATGCCCCGACTGGTAGCTGGTGTCGGTCAAAGCCGTGAAACCGCTGTCAAAACCGCCGTTTTCGACAGTCTGATCCTTGTAGCCCAACGCGCCCGCCGGAGTGAGGGCGGTAAAAAAGATCCGAAAGTAGCTCGGTTCTGTGACCACACTTCCTTCGAATTCTGCGAGGGTGGCGTCTTCAACTGACATGTCGAAATGTCCTTCCGATAGGCTGAGCTGGGCGTAGGCGGTGTCGCAGGGGCAGGGTCAGCTGCGCGACGGGTAAAGGCCCTGAAGCGCGATGATGAAATTCAAAGTCAGATAGGGCTGCATGTTGTTGTGCGATAACCCTCCGCCCGCCCCGGGCATCGCCTCGTAGGCAAGGTCGACCTGATTAGAGTCGGTATCGGTCTGATAAAGACGGTCAAAGCCGCTTCTGCCAAGCGTCGCTGTGTCGCTTGGGATGTTCGTGTCTGCCGGGTTGGTACTGGCCATCGCTGTGTGGCTATGATTAGGCAACTGCGCTTCGGTGAGTGTCACCTGTTCGCTGCCCCCTATCTGCCCGAGGCGGCGGGCTGTGAGGCCAGGACCGCGCCCGGGATGCATGGGCGCGCGCCCTTCCATATTCGGCAGCGCGGTTGTGGTGCGGCCGTCGCCGCCATAAGTGGTGCCGATCAGCGAAAACAGGGCGGTGTTCTGGGCGATCGGCAAAAGCTGACCATTACAAAATGCCCAACTGCGCGGAGCAAAATTCCCGGCAAAGATCCGGATTTCAGCGATAAAGGGTTCAGACATTTTCGCCTCCTAATGTCGGCTCGGGTAGATGCCGAACAGCGCCACGATAAAATTCACGCACAAAAAGGGCATCAGGTTGGTGTGGGATCGCGACCCGCCCGTATGGGTCACCATCTGCGAAGACATCTGCGTGAAGGGATCGGAGGCCGTGTAGTGATTGATCCCGTCGCCTTCCGCCAGCACATTGCCCTGCGGGCTGGCCGCATCGCCAAGGGCTGTAGACGCCTGCAGCGGATGCGTGTGGCTAGGCAGTTGATTCACCGTAAGGGTGACGTTTTCAGCGCCAGATTTCGCGCCCAGTCGTCGCGGACTGAGGCCAGGGCCGGTTCCTGCGTGGATCGGCAACCGCCCCCGCATGTCAGGGAGGCCGAATGTCGTGCGACCATCGCCGCCGTAAATGGTGCCAAAAAGGGAAAACAACGCGTCGTTCTGCGACACTGCCAGCAACTGCCCATCGCAGAAGGCCCAGCCGCGGGGGGCGAAGTTGCCCGCAAACATGCGGATTTCACCTACAAAGGGTTCCGACATACTCTGTCCTTTCGTGCTCAGTTGCGCGACGGAAACAGCCCTTGAAGGGCAATGCAGAAATTGACCGCGACATAGGGCTGCATGTTCTCGTGCGCCTGAGAACCACCAACATTTGTGATTGAACGCAGCCCGACCAGCGTCCCTGGATCGGGGGAGTGGTAGACTGTATCCGGGGAAACTTCGGCGGCGAGGAGATGTCCGTCCGGAGTGGGCGAGTTCCCGGGCGCAGAGGAGGCACGCACATAGTGCGTGTGAGCCGGCATTTCACTGAAGCTCAGCGTCGTGGTCTCTGCGCCATTCTTTTGTCCTAATCCGTGCCCCTCTCCAACATGCAAGGGGGTGCGGCCGCGCAAATCAGGCAGCGCAAAGGATGTGCGCCCATCACCGCCATAGGTGGTGCCGAGCAAGGAATAGAGCGATTGATTTTGATTGATGGGTAGGATCTGCCCATCGCAAAATGCCCAGCCTCGGGGCGCGAAGTTAAACCCGACGATGCGAATTTCAGCGAGAAAAGGTTCTGACATAATCTCCCCCAAAAGTGCGCGTTATTGGTGTGATCTCAACCGTATCTGGCACGATAGGCATGATATCAATACCCTATAGGTGGTATAATAAGTGCGCTCTTGTGATTCTTCGAGCGTCACATATGTTCAGCTATTTTGGCAATAAAAATATTCCTATGATTGTTTTGTGTTTTGTACGCAAATTGTGGTGTCAATCTTCTGTGTTACGTTTTGGTGGTGGCGTCATCATGCTGGGGAGGGAACCACTCATTCTGAGATTGAAGGTTATTTGACCATATTTTTGGATCTATCTTCCTGTTCGCTCTGTTTGGCCATTGCCCCGCCCTAAGCCTTGTGCGCGCCGTGCCGCATGGTGAGGTGCCATTCTGCATCCTTGAATGGGATGCGGGTAGGTATTTGATAAATACCATAGATTGTTTTGTGGAATGTGTCGAAAAGAACCGCCGTAAATATAAAATCATAAATTATACTTGTTTTAAAATTCCTCAAAATCTAGTGATGGTTGTAATATTGTTTGCGCTCGACGATTTTGGAGCGTGGTTGACGGTTTGGAAGTGAACTATTCATGGTTGAGTTTGGGAACGAAAGCGCGGTATGCGCCGGTCGTTGCGCGGTAACACCTTTGGTCTCGGGGTGTCCGATTTCGAGACGTGAGAGCGGTTGGAGCCCGATGAGACGGCGACTAAGTGGTGTGCTCCTGTTTCTGCTGCTCTCGCTCTTTGTGATCCCGCAGGCGGCAGAGGCGTCCTTCACCGACTGTCCGGCCAATACATCGCCCGGTAACCCGCTCACAATGAACCTCACAGAAGACGAATGCACCCTCGAAACTGGCGCCGCAGGTTCAGCGCTGTCTGACGATCTGATCCAGATTCAGATTGTTAGCGGCTCCAGCACCAATTTCTTCATCTTTGATCCGTCTGCAAACGACACCCGGGATCTTGTGTTCAACGTGAACAACGGGAGCGATCAGGGGACACTCGATGCGGATGGCGGTAGCTTGACAGGTATCAATTGCGCTGCGGGGTGTACGGTGAGCGGCACCCATGGGGGTACGCCCTTCAGCTTTGTTTATACGGCATCGGGTGGCGGAGGCTCTCTGGATGGTGCGCCAGAAATTGACGATCTCTCTTCATCCACCGGCAATACCGTGGCGGACGGCGGGACCGACACGATTGCAACGGCGATCAACAGCGGCACAGCCACAACCATCACCTATGATGTCAGCAACAGCGGTTCGGAAACACTGACGCTGTCGGGCTTGACCCTGGGCACGCCGACCAATGCGTCATTCGGCTCCACCTCCATCGCTACCGCATCCGTGGCATCGGGTGGCACAGAAACCGATGCCATCAGCATCACCTTCACCCCCAGTTCCACCACCGATGGCGCAGGGTTCTCGGTTCCGTTCAGCTTCACCACTAACGACGCCGATGACGGCACGGATGAAACCACATTCAATGTCACCATCTCGGGCACGATCGATGCCGAAGCCGAGATCAGTGATCTGACCTCCTCGACCACAAATACGGTATCGGATGGCGGCAGTGATGCGCAGGGCACGGTGGCGTCGGGCAGCGCGCAGACGCTCACCTATACGATCACCAATACCGGAACCGCCGACCTGACGGTGGCCACGGCGACCTTATCAAGTCTAAACAACGTCACAGTGAATTCAGTTGGTGCGCCCGGGAGTACAACCGTCACCGCTGCGGGCGGCACCACGCAGTTCAACGTGCAATACACGCCGACGGCAGCTGGCGCGTTCTCCTTTGATGTGTCATTCGTCAACAGCGACGCCGATGAAGATCCCTTTGATTTCACCATCAGCGGCACGGCGACACAGGCCCCCGGGTTCAGCCAGGCGATCGCGCCGGGGACGATCCTGGCGGATGGAACCGCGACGGTGACCTTCACCATCGACAACAGCGCCAATGCAGCGGCGGCGACGTCGCTGGATTTCTCCAACACATTGCCCGCGGGGGTGGAGGTTGCGGCGACGCCCAATGGCTCCACCACCTGTACCGGCGGCACGCTGACGGCGAGCGGCGGTGGCAGCACGATCTCCTACACCGGCGGCACGGTGAGCGCAGGCGCCAGCTGCACAGTGCAGGCGGATGTGACCGCGGCGACCGACGGCAGCTACAGCAACACCAGCGGCGATCTCACGTCGAGCCTGGGCAATTCCGGCCCCTCCAACGCGTCGCTGACGGTGGCCTCGCCGGAGATCGACCTGCAACGCCCGGCGGCGACATCGCTGGCGGATGGTGGCACCGATGCGCAGGGCAGTGTGGCGGTGGGGGTGCAGCAGGTGCTGACCTACACGGTGGAGAACACCGGCACCGCGACCCTGACCCTGAGCGGCACGCCCGCCAGTGCGGCGGCGAGCAACGTCAGCGTGGACAGCATCTCCGCCCCGGGCACCAGCAGCCTTGCGGCCAGCGCCAGCACCACCTTCACGGTGGCCTATACGCCAACAGCGGCAGGCGCGTTCTCTTTCGAGCTGGACGTGGACAGTGACGACGCCGATGAGGGCACCTATGACCTGACGATCAGCGGCACGGCGACACAGGCCCCCGGGTTCAGCCAGGCGATCGCGCCGGGGACGATCCTGGCGGATGGAACCGCGACGGTGACCTTCACCATCGACAACAGCGCCAATGCAGCGGCGGCGACGTCGCTGGATTTCTCCAACACCCTGCCCGCGGGGGTGGAGGTTGCGGCGACGCCCAATGGCTCCACCACCTGTACCGGCGGCACGCTGACGGCGAGCGGCGGTGGCAGCACGATCTCCTACACCGGCGGCACGGTGAGCGCAGGCGCCAGCTGCACAGTGCAGGCGGATGTGACCGCGGCGACCGACGGCAGCTACAGCAACACCAGCGGCGATCTCACGTCGAGCCTGGGCAATTCCGGCCCCTCCAACGCGTCGCTGGCGGTGGCCTCGCCGGAGATTGACCTGCAACGCCCGGCGGCGACCTCGCTGGCGGATGGTGGCACCGATGCGCAGGGCAGTGTGGCGGTGGGGGTGCAGCAGGTGCTGACCTACACGGTGGAGAACACCGGCACCGCGACCCTGACCCTGAGCGGCACGCCCTCCAGTGCGGCGGTGAGCAACGTCAGCGTGGACAGCATCTCCGCGCCGGGCACCAGCAGCCTTGCGGCCAGCGCCAGCACCACCTTCACGGTGGCCTATACGCCAACAGCGGCAGGCGCGTTCTCCTTTGAGCTGGACGTGGACAGTGACGACGCTGACGAGGGCACCTATGACCTGACGATCAGCGGCACGGCGACGGAGGCTCCCGGGTTCAGCCAGGCGATCGCGCCGGGGACGATCCTGGCGGATGGAACCGCGACGGTGACCTTCACCATCGACAACAGCGCCAATGCAGCGGCGGCGACGTCGCTGGATTTCTCCAACACATTGCCCGCGGGGGTGGAGGTTGCGGCGACGCCCAATGGCTCCACCACCTGTACCGGCGGCACGCTGACGGCGAGCGGCGGTGGCAGCACGATCTCCTACACCGGCGGCACGGTGAGCGCAGGCGCCAGCTGCACAGTGCAGGCGGATGTGACCGCGGCGACCGACGGCAGCTACAGCAACACCAGCGGCGATCTCACGTCGAGCCTGGGCAATTCCGGCCCCTCCAACGCGTCGCTGACGGTGGCCTCGCCGGAGATCGACCTGCAACGCCCGGCGGCGACATCGCTGGCGGATGGTGGCACCGATGCGCAGGGCAGTGTGGCGGTGGGGGTGCAGCAGGTGCTGACCTACACGGTGGAGAACACCGGCACCGCGACCCTGACCCTGAGCGGCACGCCCGCCAGTGCGGCGGCGAGCAACGTCAGCGTGGACAGCATCTCCGCCCCGGGCACCAGCAGCCTTGCGGCCAGCGCCAGCACCACCTTCACGGTGGCCTATACGCCAACAGCGGCAGGCGCGTTCTCTTTCGAGCTGGACGTGGACAGTGACGACGCCGATGAGGGCACCTATGACCTGACGATCAGCGGCACGGCGACACAGGCCCCCGGGTTCAGCCAGGCGATCGCGCCGGGGACGATCCTGGCGGATGGAACCGCGACGGTGACCTTCACCATCGACAACAGCGCCAATGCAGCGGCGGCGACGTCGCTGGATTTCTCCAACACCCTGCCCGCGGGGGTGGAGGTTGCGGCGACGCCCAATGGCTCCACCACCTGTACCGGCGGCACGCTGACGGCGAGCGGCGGTGGCAGCACGATCTCCTACACCGGCGGCACGGTGAGCGCAGGCGCCAGCTGCACAGTGCAGGCGGATGTGACCGCGGCGACCGACGGCAGCTACAGCAACACCAGCGGCGATCTCACGTCGAGCCTGGGCAATTCCGGCCCCTCCAACGCGTCGCTGGCGGTGGCCTCGCCGGAGATTGACCTGCAACGCCCGGCGGCGACCTCGCTGGCGGATGGTGGCACCGATGCGCAGGGCAGTGTGGCGGTGGGGGTGCAGCAGGTGCTGACCTACACGGTGGAGAACACCGGCACCGCGACCCTGACCCTGAGCGGCACGCCCGCCAGCGCGGCGGCGAGCAACGTCAGCGTGGACAGCATCTCCGCACCGGGCACCAGCAGCCTTGCGGCCAGCGCCAGCACCACCTTCACGGTGGCCTATACGCCAACAGCGGCAGGCGCGTTCTCCTTCGAGCTGGACGTGGACAGTGACGACGCTGACGAGGGCACCTATGACCTGACGATAAGTGGCACGGCGACCGGCAGCGCGGAAATCGGCGTCGGCTCCTCGAGTGGGGGCAATCTGGAGGACGGTGACACGGATACGATCCCCGGGACCCCTAGCGCCGGTTCAGTCAATGTCATCACCTACACATTCACCAATTCCGGCTCCGATACGCTCAACATCACGACACCGACGGTCGCTGGAAACATTTCCAACGAAACCAACGTTGTGGTGAACGGCTTGACGCTGGCGTCAAATACGGTGGCGAGCGGTGGCGGCACCACGACGCTTGAGATTTCCTATACCCCGCAAGCCAGCGGGGCCTATAGCTTTGATCTGCAAGTGGCCAATACCGATGCGGATGAAAGCCTGTTCAACATCACGGTGGCCGGGGCCGCGAGCGGGACGCCGGAAATCGAGGTGTCCTCCTCGGCCAGTGGGGCGCTTAGTGATGGAGGCACCGACAGTATCGCAGGAGTGATAACGCCCGGCACCGCCACGTCGGTCACCTATACCATCACCAACAGCGGCACGGATGTTCTGACCCTTGATGCGCCCTCGGTGGCCAGCAGCATCAGCAATCAGAACAATGTGACGGTGGACAGCCTGTCCCTCGCGGCAACAAGCGTTGCCAGCGGTGGCGGCACCACCACATTGCAGGTGGACTATACGGCCATCGCAGGCGGCGCCTATGGGTTTGATCTGAGCCTTGGCTCTGACGACGCGGATGAGGACCCGTTTGACATTTCCGTCACCGGCACGGCGCAGAGCGTGGCAAGCGGGTTGTCGATACAGTCCGGTTCCGGCCAGGTGGCCGAGGTCGGCGCGCAATTCGCCGCGCCCCTTGTTGCGCGGGTGACTGATAGCGGCGGCGCTGGCGTTGCAGGGGTTGATGTGACCTTTACCGCGCCGGCGAGCGGGGCTTCGGTGGTCTTTGCCAGCACCGGGACACGAACCGAAACCCTCACCACCGGCTCTGACGGCACGGTGACCAGCTCTGCCATGACAGCCAATGATACGGCGTCCAGCTACGCCGGTGGATCGACGCTGACCTCCTATGATGTCAGCGCAAGCGCCACCGGCCTCAGTAGCGTCAATTTCGCGCTCACCAATGACCGCGATGCAGAAGCGGATATTCAGAAAACCCAGGAGGTAATAGCGGCCTTTGTCTCCAACCGCGCCAATACCATCGTGTCCAATCAACCGGATCTGGTGTCGAGACTGACACAAGGCGGATTGACACGACAGCAGGGGCGCAATGGGTTTGGGTTGCGTGCTACCTCAAACAGGAGATCCGCGACGTTCCGCTTCAGCCTGCGCGCGCTGCTGGAGGAAGCACGCCGCCGCAATGACGGGTCGCGCTGGCGCGAGTCGCTCCGGACCGCTGAGGCGGGCGCAGAGGCCGCGGCAGAGGATGCGATAGCGGCACGGGTTCCTGCGCTGCGGTTCAGCGCCACGGAACCAGCCGGGTCGGAGACGACGGAGGCCCCTGTATTGGCACCGGTCATCGCTTCCGGCTGGGACTTTTGGGCTGAGGGCACCTATGCGGTGACCGAGAATGGCAATTTCGAGAGCCGCTCCGGCCTGTTCTTTGCGGGAGTGGATTACCGGTGGTCGGACAAGATTGTTCTGGGGGTAATGGGACAGCTGGATATCACCGACGAGGACAATAGCGCCGCCGGAACCTCGGCCAACGGTACGGGGTGGATGGCCGGGCCCTATGTGGTGGTGCGTCTGGACCAGAACCTCTATCTCGATGTAGCGGCGACCTATGGGCAATCCTCCAACACGGTCAATGCGCTTGGGCTGTTCGAAGATGATTTCGACACCGAGCGGTTCCTGTTGCAAGGCGGGCTGACCGGAGATTTCAAACTGGATGCGCGCACCACGATCAGCCCGTTTGCGCGGCTGATCTACTACTATGAAAAGCAGGAAAGTTATACAGATTCCCTTGGGCGCGTAATCCCGTCGCAGGAGTTCGACCTTGGGCGGTTTGAGTTCGGGCCGCGAGTTTCGTGGCAATTGGCATTGGACGGGAACACGCAGTTTTCGCCTTATCTGTCGTTCTCGGGCATCTATGATTTCAACAAGTTGCAGGGGGCCAATCCGACGGACGCCACGCTGGCATCGTCGCAATCGGATTTCCGAGGCCGGCTGGAGGCCGGTGCGACTTTCGTCGTCCCAGATCGCGGAATTAAAATCGCGTTCGAGGGCTTTTACGACGGGATCGGAGCCAGCGATTTTGAATCCTACGGGGCGAGCTTGAACATTCATATCCCGTTCTGAGAGTAACGCTGAGCAGTCTATGGAGGTGTCCGAGAACAACAGACCAGACGCTCGGCCTCCCGCAGCTTTACCAGCAGCACATTTATCTACCGTGGCTTAGAAATCGGGACTTAGCTTTCCGGGAGAGCAAAAGGCTGCAGGCTTTTTTCAAACAGTCCCAGAAACTCTAGGGTGAGGATCGAGGTTGACTTGTGATTTGGCCACACAAGCGAGAGTTGGTGAGTTATGTTGGCGGAGAAAGGGCGGAAACCGACCCCTCTGCCAGCATATTGTTTGGCATCAAGCTCGCTGACGACCGATACACACACACCTTTGGCTGCCAACTCGCAGGCGCATGTGAACTGCCGCGTTTCAATAAAGTTGTCCATTGCGATGCCTGCAGCGTCCAGGATGTCACGCAAGCGCAGATAAAACTCGCTGCCGAAACGGTCATGGGCGATGCGCTCGCCTGCGAGATCTTCTGGGTGGATGATCGATTTTGATGCAAGCCGATGCCCTTCCGGGAATACGCAAACACAGCGAATAGGGATGGTTTTACTATCCAAGGCGTGATGCGAACGAAAACCATCCGTAATGCCGCAATCGTATTGTTCCCCGATGACCCAATCCAGAATTCTTTCTGGTCGGTCTGGCTCGATTGTTACCTTAGTCTCCGGGCGGGCGGATAGGAAATCTGCGACGACACCCGGCAGATGACTCGTTGAAAAACCGGGCAGGCAGGCGATTTTCAAATGGCCACTGGTTCCTGACTGAATATTCTGACGCAGATTGCGGATTTGCCCCATAGCACCAAAAATCCGCTGGATTTCGGGCAATAAATATTGGGCCTCCCGCGTGAGTGTTAGGCGACGACCCGAGCGCGAAAAGAGCGGATAGCCCAATTCCTTCGACAGATCAGCGAGCAGGCGGCTTACGGCGGGCTGAGAGATGTTCATGGCCTTGGCTGTCAAGCTCATCGTGCCACTTTCAGCAAGAATATTAAGGGCTTGAAGCTGCCTGATCCGTATCGGTTCATCAACAATCATCCCATTTCCCTTTTGCCAGAGGACGCCAATATGAGCGCATGCATAATGCAATATTATATGTAACAGAAATAATAATGTTGAATTATATTTTTGACTGCGGCACGCTTTCGTCAATCACAGCTGCCCGACTCTCTTGGATGTAAGGGCGGCGACACAAAGGGAGCATACTGCGTTGTATTCTGCACTGAGCAGACTGCGGATTTCATTGGTCAACTGCCGAGGTGGCAGGAGCCATTGCGCCAGTACTCTTGGTCACCAAACGACAACAAAGGGGAATTTTACCATGACAGTTAAACTCAGCAAGTTCGGTCGCGTGGCCATTGCGACGTCAGCAATGGTTGCCGTGCCGATGATGGCAGGAGCCGAGACATTGCGCCTGCTGACTTGGGGCGGGTATGCGCCCGAAGAAGTCATTGCCAAGTTTGAGGAAGAGACGGGTCATACCGTCGAGGTTACGACCTCCAACAACGAAGAGATGATCGCCAAGTTGCGCGCCACAAACGGCGGTGGTTTTGATCTGGCACAGCCAAGCCAAGATCGCATCACCAGCGCGCAAGAAGAGTTTGGCATCTACAAACCCATCGACATGTCCCGTATCAACGCGGATCTGTTCATCCCATCGATGCTGAGTGCGACTGCCGCAAATACGACGTTTGACGGTGAAGTCTATGGTTTGCCGCATGTTTGGGGTACCAGCGGGTTGGTGGTGAACACTGCCATGGCGCAAAGCGTGCAGGACTACACCGACCTTTGCGATGATGCGGTGGCGGGTAAGGTCTCCTACCGTCTGAAGCGTCCGACCCTGATCGGCTTTGCCTATTCCATGGGTCTCGATCCGTTTGCCGCCTACGGCGACAGCGCCGCCTATCAGGGTATCCTCGATCAAGTCGAAGCCAAGCTGACCGAATGTAAGGCCAATGTGAAAACCTATTGGGACGGTGGCGACGAGATCAAAAACCTGCTGCGCTCTGGCGAGGTTGTGGCATCGATGGCATGGGATACGGGCGGTTGGCAATTGAATGCTGACAACCCAGACATCACTTTTGTCGCGCCAAAATCCGGTGCTCTGGGTTGGATTGATACCTTCGTTCTGCCCGCGCGTGGCCGCGCCGACGATGCAGCCTATGATTGGATCAACTTCGTGATGCAGCCAGAAATCGCTGCAATGATCACCAATACCGCTGGCAACTTTACTGCGGCAGTGAATGGTGACGCCGAGGTGAATGCGGATCTGAAAGCGCGCTATCAGGGCAGCTTTGATCAGCAGGCCATCGACAACATCAAGTGGTATCCGCCGGTTCCCGCAGGTCTGGAAGCGATGGAAGGGGCAAGCCTCGACCGGATCAACGCCGCGAACTAAGGCCCGACAAAACCCAAGTGAAGGGCGCCGAAGGGTGCCCTTTCTCATCTTATGAGGTTACAATTTGACTGACTCTCACCCCGATTTGGAATGCCGCGATCTGGTAAAGGACTTCAGTGATTTCAAAGCTGTAGATCGTGTCAGCTTTGACGTCCCGCAAGGGTCCTTCTTTTCCATTCTTGGCCCGTCCGGTTGCGGCAAAACAACCCTTTTGCGGATGATTTCCGGCTTTCAGTCGCCCACCAGTGGTGATCTGCGGATCAAGGGCAAGTCCATGATCGGTGTGCCGCCGAACAAACGGCCTGTTTCGATGGTGTTTCAGCACCTTGCATTGTTCCCGACAATGAATATCGGGGATAACGTGGGTTTCGGGTTGCGGCAGCGTGGGGTCGGCAAAACCGAAATCAAAAAGCGCGTAGAAGAGGTTCTGGAGCGGGTCGGGTTGCCGGGTGTCTCTGCGCGCCGTGTGGATCAATTGTCAGGTGGGCAAAAGCAACGTGTCGCGATTGCGCGTTGTATGGTGCTGGAACCAGATGTGTTGTTGCTGGACGAGCCCTTAGGCGCGCTTGATCTGAAACTACGCGAACATATGAAGGTTGAACTCAAAGCGCTGCAGGCCGAATTCAACACAACCTTTGTCTACATCACCCATGACCAGTCTGAAGCTTTGGTAATGAGTGATAATATTGCGGTCATGAACAAAGGCCGGTTTGAACAGATTGGCGCACCGCATGACGTCTACCACAAACCCGCAACGGCCTTTGTCGCCGGCTTTGTTGGGGATGCGAATAAGTTCGACGCAAAGGTGACCTCTGCGAATGGCTCGATGCTGTCGCTGGTGACAGACGCCGGAACCGAGATGAAAATCGATGCTGCTGGGGCCAGCCTTAACGCAGGCGAGCGCACGCAGGTGTTCTTGCGCCCCGAGGCCATTGAATTGGTCGCCACCGCGGCCACAAACGACGAGGGCTGCAATGTCAGTCCCGGTGTGGTCGAGTCCGTGTTGTTCAATGGTGCGAACAGCACGGTGACTGTGCGGGACAGTGCAGGAGGGTTGGTAAAAGTCGCGCTTCCTCAAACCGGTGGGTTTGCGGCACTGCAAAAAGGGGATGCGGTGTTCACGCGCTGGCAACCCAAAGACGCGCGCTGCTTTTCAGCGGCGGGGGCTGGATCATGAGATCCGATGCCTCCCGCTTAGGGTTTTATCTCCTGCTCGCGCCGATATTGTTGTGGCTGGTCGTGCTGATAATCTTGCCGCATATCGGGCTGTTCATCGTTTCAATCAGTGAGAAACTCGGCCCGCGAGAATACGAGACCGGATTCGGGAATTACACGGCCTTCTTTAGCGAACCGCTCTACTGGCGGACATTTGCGCGGACTGCGATTATGTCGATCCTCGCAACGGCGCTGACCTTGGTTCTTGGGTTTCCGATTGCTTATTACATCGCAAAACTCACGCGAGGGCGCACCAAGACGGTTTTGTTCCTGATGTGCATGATCCCGTTTTGGGTCTCAGAACTGGTCCGCACATTCGGGTGGATGATCCTTCTGCGGGAAACGGGTGTTTTCTCAAATCTGTTGCAGTCGCTCGGCCTCGTGAGTGGTCCCGTCGAGATGCTCTATAACGACGCAGCGATTATGGTAGGGCTTGTTTACACATCGATCCTGTTCATGGTGGTTCCGCTTGTCACCACACTCGACAGCCTCGACGACAGCCTGATCGAAGCGGGCTATGACCTGGGCGGGACGAGCACGTCCATCATGCGCGAAATCGTCATTCCGCATGCGATGCCGGGGATTGTGTCTGGTTGCATCGTGGTCTTTATGCTGTCGCTAGGAAATTACCTGACGCCGATCCTACTCGGAGGCAAAGACAGCCTTTGGTTCACAGGCATGATCTACACGCAATTCATCACCCGGTTTAACTGGGAGCTAGGGTCTGCGTTTGGGTTCTTGCTTCTGGGACTGTCGTCTCTGGTGGTGTTTCTCGGCCTGAAACTCTCCGGTCAAACACTTTCGCAAACGATGGGGCGCTCATGATACCTACAGTTCCCCAACCCGGCTTCGCAAAATGGTGCTATCGTGCCTATGTCACCGTGTTTTTTGTCTATCTTGCGCTGCCTCTGACCGTCGTCTGCGTCTTTGCGTTTAACAATAGTGTCTTTCCTTCGTTGCCGTGGGAAGGCTTTACGCTCGCATGGTTCTTTGGCTCAGAGACGCCATACATCGGTGTGTTCAACGAACGTTCCATCCTGCGCTCCATTGGTACATCGGCATTTGTTGCGTTCTGGGTGTCTGGCCTCGCAGTGGCAGTGGGCACTTGCAACGCCTTCCTTTTTGTCAGGCATGATTTTCGCGGCAAAGCGCTGCTCTACATGCTGATGTTGATGCCGTTGATCATTCCAGGCGTGATCCTTGGTATTTCAATTCTGGTGTTCTCGAGCTCTGCGGCCAATGCACTAGAGGATGCAACCGGCATGTGGTTCGATGGGCTGCGACCGGGCTTGCCACTGGTGATCCTTGGTCAGTTTTCCTTCATCACGACGTTCGCCACATTGGTGATTACAGCGCGCCTGCAAAAGTTTGATCCAAGCCTCGAAGAGGCTGCACTGAACCTAGGCGCGAGCAAATGGGGCGCAATCCAGCAAATCACACTGCCATTCTTGCTCCCGGCGATTGTCGCATCCGCGGTGGTATCTATCTTGATGAGTTTTGAGAACTTTAACACCACGTTGATGTTGGTTGGCTCGGATTCACCGCTTACCATCACGATGTTCGACAAGCTCAAGCAAGGGTCGACGCCCGTACTGAATGCGGTGTCTTTGCTGCTGATCATCGTTTCCGCAGCACTTGGCCTGATCTCACTGCTCTTTCAGAAGCGAAAGTCAGCGGCCTGAGCGCAGCTCTGAGATGGAAATTCGAATGCTAGCATGAGCAGACATTGTGAGTGACCGAGTAGTTCACCGAAGAGGCCAGAGACATCAATCTCTGGCCTTTTTCTTGTGGGTGAAGACGCGCTGAACTTCGGAGTATTGCGCGGCGGGTGTTCACAACTTAGGTTCGTCATCACCTCACAATGCTAAGAAATGTCGCATGAAATCTCTCCGCCTCCCACTCTGGACCTATGTTGCGCTCGCGTTGTCTTGCTTGGTGTCGATGGTGTCACCGGCGAAAGTGACGGCGGAGCCTTTGCGCGTGTTTGCTGCAGCGAGTTTAAAAACAGCTTTGGACCAAATCGCGACTGAGTTCTCCAAGGACACCGGTACGCAGGTTTCGATCTCCTACGCAGGGTCTTCTGCACTCGCGCGTCAGATTGGGTTGGGTGCACCTGCGGATGTGTTCATCTCTGCAAATGTGGGTTGGATGGATGAACTGGAAAAGCAGGAACGCGTCGTTAAAGGCACCCGGATTGATCTATTGCGAAATCGGTTGGTTGTGATCGCAGCATCACAATCTGTGCCCCTTGGCAATCTCGGGGAATTGTCACATGCGTTGGATGACGGACGGCTCGCGACGGCACAAACCAATGCCGTGCCAGCGGGAATATATGGCAAAGCTGCGCTGCAACATGCAGGCGTTTGGGACGATCTCTCAGAACGCGTTGCGCAGACCGACAATGTCCGCGCGGCTTTGGCACTGGTTGCAACTGGTGCGGCGCCTTTTGGCATTGTGTATCAAACCGATGCGAATGCCGAAACACGCGTATCTGTTGCGTTCAATATCCCCGAAACGGCCCACCCCCCGATTATCTATCCAGCGGCCGCCATGCGCGACACAGAAACCAGCCGCGCGTTTCTGCAACACCTTCAGTCGAACGCCGCGCGACAAGTGTTCCTGTCTCAGGGCTTTACCCCCATCGGTGCGCCGTGATCGCGACCATGATGACGTGGTTTGGACCGGAGGAATTACAGGCCGTACGCCTCTCGATCAAAGTGGCATTTGGGGCAATGGTCGCAAGCTTGCCGGTTGGGATTCTAACGGCCTATGCGCTCGCCAGGTGGAGTTTTCCCGGTAAACAGCTGTTGAATGGTCTCGTTCACTTGCCCCTGATCCTGCCTCCGGTTGTAACGGGTTATTTGCTCTTGCTGTTGTTTGGGCCAATGGGGCCCATAGGTCAGTTGCTCGCAGCGTTGAACATCACGGTTGCGTTCAGATGGACGGGGGCCGCACTGGCGGCCGCGATCATGGGGTTTCCACTCATGGTCCGCGCGTTGCGGCTCTCGTTTGAGCTGATCGACCCAAAGTTGGAGCGCGCAGCGTCTACCCTTGGGGCCTCGCCGCTTTGGGTGTTCTGGAGTGTGACTTTGCCTCTCGCACTGCCGGGTGTTGTGGCGGGAACCGTTTTGGCGTTTGCAAAGGCGATGGGGGAGTTCGGGGCCACGATCACATTCGTCGCCAATATTCCGGGAGAGACGCAAACCTTACCATCCGCGATCTACGCATTTCTTCAGGTGCCCAGTGGAGAGACGTCCGCGCTCAGGCTGGTCGTCGTCTCAGTATTGATCTCCTTTGCAGCCTTGCTAGTGTCTGAGGCGCTAAATCGTCGCCTGATCAAGCGACTGGCGGCCACATGAGTTTTGACGTCGATATCGCGCTGGCGCAGGGTCGCTTTCAGCTCGATGCAAAGTTCTCCGTACCAAGCGGTCTTACGGTGCTGTTTGGGAAATCTGGCTCGGGCAAAACCACGTTGATCAACGCAGTTGCTGGATTGCTGATGCCAGATCGTGGCCGGGTGCGTGTTGGCCAGCGTGTCTTGTTCAACTCAGAGCAAAAGATTGCGCTTCCTGCTCACAAAAGACGGTTGGGTTACATCTTTCAGGATGCCCGACTGTTCCCCCACCTCAGCGTTCAGAAGAACTTGCTCTATGGCCAACGATTTTTGCCCAGATCCCTTGGCAAGACCGATCCAGAGCAGATCATATCGCTCTTGGGGTTAGAGGCGCTATTGCAACGCCGCCCTGAACAGCTTTCTGGTGGAGAAAAGCAACGGGTTGCGATTGGGCGCGCATTGCTAGCGGCACCGGAACTGCTGTTGGCGGATGAGCCTCTGACTGCACTGGATGAAGCGCGAAAGCTAGAGATCCTACCTTATTTTGAGCGCATCAGAGATGAATTAAAGTTGCCGGTGCTCTATGTGAGCCATGCTGTCACGGAAGTGGCGAGATTGGCGAGCACCGTTGTTGTACTGGATCAGGGGCGTGTCACGCAGGTCGGTTCCGCCAGTGAGGTATTATCCGATCCGCAAATCGTTCCCACAGGTGTGCGAAATGTGGGCTCGGTTATCACGGCGCAGCTTCTTCAGCATCACGTAGATGGGCTGAGCGAGTTGAGCTGTAAGGGTGTTCCGCTTTTCGTTCCGCGCATCGACCGCCCAATTGGCACCGTCATGCGACTGCGGGTTGCGGCACATGAAATCATCCTGTCCCTCAAAAAACCGGAGGGCCTTTCAGCGCTGAATATCTTGCCCAGCACCATTACCGCCATTCATTCGGGGGGCGGACCGGGCGCGCTGGTAACGCTTGAGACTGCGGCAGGCTCATTGCTCGCTCGGGTGACGCAGAGATCAGTTGCGACGTTAGAGCTGGAAGTCGGAAAGCCCGTATTTGCGGTGATGAAGTCCGTGGCGATCGCGCCGCAGGACATCGGAAGAGACCATGCCTAGCACTGCGCGGGAATATTATAGATAATATATTCTTTCCATATTGAGCCGTTTCCCGTATAGCGCTTGACGAACCACCTGTTCGGCGTGCCGCTAGGAAACTGGGATCAAGACGTATGATCGAAATTCAAAATGTCAGCCTGACTTTGGATGACAACCCGATCCTGCACGAGGTGACGCTCACGTTGACAGAAAAGCGGATCGCGATCGTTGGCAGCAATGGCAGCGGTAAAAGCAGCTTCGCAAGATTGCTGAATGGGTTGCGCAAGCCGAGCGAGGGCAGGGTGCTCGTAGATGGCTATGATACGCAAACCGAGGGGCGCAAGGTGCGTCGGCGTGTCGGGTTTGTATTTCAAAACCCAGACAACCAGATCGTCTTTCCGATTGTCGAAGAAGACGTTGCTTTTGGGCTGAAAAACCTAGGGGTTCCCGTTGCAGAACGCGACCAGATGGTTGACGAGGTGCTCAATCGCTACGGCCTGCTGTCTAAGCGCAAGCAACCGTCTCATACGCTGAGCGGTGGGCAAAAGCAGCTGCTCGCCATTGCTGGTGTACTTGTGATGAAACCAGCGTATGTCGTGCTGGATGAACCGACAACCCTGCTTGATTTACGCAATAAGTTGCGGGTCAGTCAGGCGATTGATGGGTTGGATCAGACTGCCATCATGGTCACTCATGATCTTGATCTCGTGGAAAATTTTGATCGTGTCATCGTGTTTGACCAAGGGCGGGTCATCGCGGACGACGTGCCAAACAAAGCGCTGCGGCGCTACGTAGAGGCCATGCTGGATGCTTGATCTCTATGTCGACGGGCGTTCGGCCCTGCACCGTCTGGGACCAGGGTGGAAAATTCTCGGGCTGGCGTTTTCTGGTACGGTTCTCTTTGCGGTGGACCATGTCTGGCTGTCGATCCTGTGGCTTGCTATATCGCTCACTCTCTACGCTGTCGCGGGGCTGCCGCTTTGGCGGGCTTGGCGACAAATCCGCCCAGCTCTATGGCTCTTCGCGCTAATTTTTGTGGTGCAAGTCCTGTTACACAGCTGGCAGCTGGGTCTCTTGGTGATCATTCGATTTGCTGTGTTGCTACTCTTGGCCGGACTGCTGACATTGACCACCCGGTCCAGCGATATGATCGACGGATTAGAAGCGGGAATGCGCCCGTTGCACCGACCGGGGGTGCGCACTGAGAGCATCAGCTTAGCGATTTCACTAACTCTTAGGTTCATTCCGGTTCTGACATCTGTCGTACGCGAGGTCCGCGAGGCGCAGAGCGCTCGGGGTCTTGAACGCAGCGTCTTTGCAATTGCGATCCCATCAATCATCCGAACGCTCAGGATGTCAGAAGAAATCTCTGACGCCATAGATGCGCGTGGATTCTGAACATCTGAATACTGTCATGCGGACATAAAGGAGCCATCCATGGCCACGAAGGACATCGTACTTATCGCATTGTTTGCAGCACTTGTTGCAGCACTTGGGGTTGTGCCTAACATCACCTTGCCAATGGCGGGCGGAGTTCCGATCACCGCACAATCCATGGGCGTTATGCTGGCTGGTGCCTTACTCGGAGCGAAGCGCGGCGGCTTAGCAATAGTGCTTTTCCTCGTCTTGGTTGCGGTCGGGTTGCCGCTCCTCTCCGGTGGTCGCGGTGGTGCAGGGGTGTTCTTTGGCGCATCCGGTGGCTTTCTGTTCGGCTTCCCTGTTGGTGCATTTGTCATCGGCTATCTGTTTGATCGTCACATTGGGCAGCCTTCTTTTCTACAGGGCTTGATCTACGTGTTGATTGGCGGGATCGGGGTTGTCTATGTCTTCGGTGTGCCGTGGCTTGCAACCGTTGCAGAGATCACCCTGTGGCAAGCCCTCGTTGGGTCCGTCGCTTTCTTGCCCGGCGATTTGATCAAGGCTGTTTTGACCGTCTTGATCGCACGCGAAGTCCGCAAGGCAATGCCGAACCTCTAAGAAAAAACAAACGCCTGCCGGAAAGTTTCCGGCAGGCGTTTGTTTACCTGAACTTCTCCTGAGCGCGATGTTCTATAGGCTCGCCATGATCGCGCGGGCTGCTTCCATCGCGAGAGGGGCGACCTGCTGCTCGAACTCGTCTGGCGACCATTCCGACAAAGATCCCGCAACGTGAATCGCACCGATCGGCACGCCTTCGCGTGCAATTGCTGTGCCGATTGCAACCTCGCCTCGAAGAAATTCGTCGACGATGAGCGCATAGCCTTTGCTGCGTGCGCGTTGCACCTGCGCGAGAATATCATCGACATCCGTTCGCGTGTCAGAGGTGTATTGGAGCAGCTCAGATCGCTCTAGTACGTCGCGCACCGCGTCATCACTCAGCAACGAAAGCGCGGCGCGCCCACCAGCGGTAGCGTAGGCTGGCACGCTATGTCCCACCAATGTGGCATAGAAAGTCTCCCGCTTGCTCTGAATGCGAAATGCATAAATGAGACGTGTGTCGTCGAACAAACTCAGGTCGATCCGCTCGCGCAGAGTGCGGCGCAGCTCAAGTAAAACCGGCGTTGCTTTTTGCACCAACGGATCTAGGCGCAAAACGTCAAGTGTGTGATCCAACAGTCGTATGCCCGGCAAATAGCCGCGATCATCGGAGCTGCGACGCAGGTAGTCGAGTTTTGAGAGTGTATGAACAATCCGTTGCGCCGCGGAACGGTCCAGACCTGAGAGCCTTGCGATATCACCAAGGCTTAGCGGCTGACTAACACCATGAAATGCCGCCAACACCTGCATCGAGCGTGCAGCTGATCTGACAAACAGCGCGTCCCCTTCCTCTGCTTCAAATTTCAGCTCTTTGCCTGGTGTCGCCCTGACAATGGATTTCATCTGACCGCCTAAGTGTTGACGAATCCAAAACTGGATGCGTACGATTAATTATCAATACGATTGTATTACTATGTGATACTGTTGACAAGGGTGCCCCAACGGCACCTCGTTCCATTCGGAGGATGACATGCGCGTTGCGTTGGCCGGGTTTTTGCACGAAACGAATACCTTTGCGCGCAATCCGGCAGATTTGTGCGCTTTCCATCAGGGCGGAGGATACATTCCGCTGACAGAAGGACCCGCGCTGATCGATGCTGGTGCGGACGTAAACCTTGGGATTAGTGGGGCGCTCTGCGTGGGCGCTGAATGTTCCTGGGAGATGGTCCCGATCTTATGGGCAGGTGCGATCCCCTCGGCCCATGTCACCGAGGATGCGTTTGAAGCGATCTCTGCCCGTATCATCAGTGGTTTGCGCGATGCAGGTCCTTTGGATGGTGTGTTTTTAGATATGCATGGCGCGATGGTGACAAGTCATCTGGACGATGGTGAAGGTGAGCTTGCTGCCCGCGTACGAGAGGCGGTTGGCCCGGACGTTCCGATTGCAGTGGCGCTGGATCTACATGGAAATATTTCCCGGCGTCTGGTCGACACCGTCGACGTACTGACTGGGTTTCGAACCTATCCCCATGTCGACATGGCGGAAACTGGCGCGCGTGCGGCGCGACTTTTGGATGAGATCATGCGCAGCGGCAAAAGATATGTACGTGCTTACAGGCAATTGCCGTTCATGGTTCCGATTTCTCTGCAGAGCACAACAATGGAACCTGCCGCCAGCCTTTACGCTGGTGTTGCAAGGCAAGATGCGCAAGGCGTTTGCGCCTCATTGTTCATGGGTTTCCCGGCAGCGGATATTCCGGATTGTGGTCCGGTTGCGATTGCCTATGCCCCCAGTCAGGTCGAGGCGGATCAGGCAGTAACAGCCATCGCCAACGCCTATGAGGATGCAGAGGATGCCTTTGACGGGCCGATCTATTCGGCGGCTGACGGGGTCGCCAAAGCCATGCAATTGCTGAGGTCCGGGTCCTCTGCACCCATTGTGCTGGCCGATACACAGGATAATCCGGGGGCAGGAGGGGCGGCCACGACAACAGGCATGTTGCGCGCATTGGTGGATACTGACGCGCAAGATGCGGCATTGGGCCTCTTGGTCGATCCCACATCCGTGCAACAGGCCTTTGATGCCGGCGAGGGCGCGCGTGCGCATATGTCGCTGGGCGGACATCCCGACTTTCCCGACGATCAGCCGTTTGAAACTGACGTGATAGTGGAACGGCTCGTTACCGAAAAACTTCATGCCACCGGTCCTTACTACGGCGGCAGCTGGCTCGACCTCAGCCCTGCAGCCTGCCTGCGCATCGGTGGTGTGCGTGTGGTTGTGACCAGCAAGATCGCACAACTTGCAGATCGGGAGATGTTCCGCTTCGTTGGAATTGAACCCGAGAAACAAGCGATCCTTGTCGTGAAAAGTTCGACACACTTTCGGGCAGATTTCGACCCGATTGCAGGGGCAACTCTTATCTGTCTTGCACCAGGGCCGATGGCTTTCAGCCCAGCGGATCTTCCGTTTACGCGCTTGCGGGCCGGCCTTCGCTTGTCCCCCAACGGGCCTGCCTTTGCGGCCTGACACAAAATAGCGTTCTGCGCTCTGGTTTCGGCGGCAACCGCCGGACCCCAATACAAAAAAGAACAAAACGTTCATTTTCATATCAACAGGGAATACAAAGATGAAAACACTTCGTCCCCTCTCAGCCTTGCGTGGCAGCCTCGCTGCAACGCTTATGGCTGGTGCAACCATGCTCACGCCCCTAGCGGCGCAGGCAGAGGAAGAAAAGGTCATTACTGCGGTGATGCACTCCGGTCTTCGCGTGCTCGATCCGGTGATTACCACCGCCCATATCACCCGCAACCATGGCTACATGGTTTATGACGTGTTGACTGCGGTAGATGAGAACTTCCAGCCGCAGCCACAAATGGCAGAATTTGCAGTCTCGGATGATGGCCTAACCTACACCTTTACATTGCGCGATGGGCTAAAATTCCACGACGGAGCACCAGTTACCGGCGCGGATGTTGTGGCCTCCCTCACGCGCTGGGGCAAACGCGACAGTGGCGGCCAGATGATATTCGACGTCACCGCGAGCCTCGAGGCCACCGATGACAAGACCGTGGTTTGGACGCTGTCTGAACCGTTCCCACCGCTGATGAATGTAA
Organism: Tritonibacter mobilis F1926; assembly: GCF_000376545.2. Lineage (NCBI taxonomy): Bacteria > Pseudomonadati > Pseudomonadota > Alphaproteobacteria > Rhodobacterales > Paracoccaceae > Tritonibacter > Tritonibacter mobilis. The sequence goes on along the minus strand of NZ_CP015231.1, from coordinate 101,960 downwards.
TCTCCAAACAGTCTGCGGTTCCCCCCTTCATCATGCCAAAGCGGGTGGCGGAGACATCTGCGGATGAAACCATCACTGAATATATCGGCTCTGGTCCCTTTGTGTTCGAGACGGACCTCTATGAGCCGGGTGTCTCCGTGACTTACACCAAATACGACGATTACGTTCCGCGCGATGAGCCCGCCAGCTGGATGGCCGGCGGCAAAGTGGTCAACGTTGACAAGGTTGTCTGGACCACGATGCCGGACTCTCTGACAGCCATCAATGCATTGGCTGCGGGCGAAATCGACTATCTGGAGCAAGTCCAGGTAGACCTGTTGCCGATCTTGCAAAGCGCTCCAGACGTGACCGTCGAGACCCGAGATCCACTTGGCTATGTGACGATCGGGCGTCCAAATTTCCTGCACCCACCATTTGACAACAAAAAGGTCCGTCAGGCCGCGCTCGAAGCTCTGAACCAAGAAGATGTTCTGGCAACCATGATGGGAGACCCAGAGTATTATAAAGTTTGCGGTGCGATCTTTGGCTGTGACACGCCATTGGGTGATGAAGCCGGTTCAGAACCAATTACCTCCGGGGCGCATCCCGACAAAGCTAAGGCTCTTCTTGAGGAGGCAGGGTATGACGGCACGCCAATCGTTTTGATGGCACCGACCGATGTGGTTGCATTGGTTAATCAGCCCGTGGTTGCTGCGCAGGCATTGCGTCAGGCGGGCTTTAACGTCGATATGCAGCCAATGGACTGGCAAACCGTTGTCAACCGCCGTGCCCAGCAATCACCGCCGGCTGAGGGCGGCTGGAACATCTTCTTCACCAATTGGATGGTGCCTGAGATTTCGGACCCGCTGATCAATGTGATGGTCAATGGCCGTGGTGATGACGCATGGTTTGGCTGGCCCTCGGATGACGCAATCGAGGCTCTACGCTCAGATTTCGTCGCCGCAGCGTCTGATGCGGAACGCAAAGAAATCGCAGTGAAAATCCAAGAACACGTGATGGACAACGTCAACTACATCCATCTTGGTGAATACATCATGCCGCAAGCGCGACAGAACGCGATCCAAAATATCATTCCATCGCCTGTGCCGGTGTTCTGGAATATGACCAAGGGCGACTGATACCTCTCCCCACTCCGGGGCGTGCGGCTTAGGCCCGCGCCCCGCCTTTTCAGAACCCAATCAAAAGGTAGCTGTTCATGCTCAGCTATATCCTGAAGCGCGTCCTTGCGACGGTGCCGGTCATGATCATTGTGGCTGTCTTTGTCTTCTTGTTGCTCCGGCTGACGCCCGGCGATCCGGCGGCGATCCTTGCGGGGGATGCCGCAACGCCAGCACAGCTTGAGCGTATTCGTGACAACCTGGGTCTCAATGATCCGCTCTATGTTCAGTTCTTCACTTGGACTGGGCAAATGCTACAGGGGGATCTCGGGACGTCGCTGATTTCCAATACGTCTGTCTCTGACATGATTGCCAGCCGCCTGGGCCCCACCATCAATATTGCAGTGATGACGATCATCATTTCCGTGTTGTTGGCTGTGCCCATGGGGGTCATCGCAGCATGGCGTCATCGCACGTGGGTAGATTTTGCCGTGATGTCGTTCTCTGTTCTGGGATTTTCCGTGCCTGTGTTTGTCATCGGGTATGTGCTCATCCAGATCTTTGCAATTGAACTCCGCTGGGTGCCTGTGCAGGGATACGCCGCGCCATCGGATGGGATCTGGAACTTCTTCATCCGGGCGATCTTGCCTTCGCTCACATTGGCTACGATCTATGTCGCCTTGATTGCACGCATGACCCGCGCATCGATGCTTGAGGTGTTGGGGGAGGACTATATCCGCACCGCCCGCGCCAAGGGCGTGCGTGAAAACACGGTTCTGTTTCGCCATGCGTTGCGCAACGCGGCCGTGCCGATCCTGACCATCATCGGCACTGGATTTGCCCTGCTGATTTCCGGCGTGGTTGTGACGGAGAGCGTATTCAATATTCCCGGTATCGGCCGACTGACTGTGGATGCGATCCTTGCACGAGATTACCCAGTTATTCAGGCGATGATCCTGCTGACAGCAGGTATCTACGTACTGGTGAACCTCTTGGTGGATATCTCTTACTCCATTTTTGACCCGAGGATCCGTTACTGACATGATCGATCATTCTTCTTCCAGTCAGAGTGCCTTCCAACCGCTGATCCGCCTTTTGTCGCTGCCTGCCGGTGCCCGCATCGGAATCGGTCCGATCTTCGCGGCGCTTATGTTAGTGATCATCGTGCTGGCAGCACTGCTGGCACCGCTCTATGTGCCTTATGATCCGCTGTCGATGGATGCGCTGGCGCGCCTCAAACCACCTTCGGACACCCATATTCTAGGGACCGACCAATATGGTCGCGATATCTTCAGTCGTGTGATGACCGGCGGGCGTGTGTCGCTCTTGATCGGGATCGGTGCCGCAATCGTCAGCGTGACGATCGGGCTGGCGATTGGTCTGGTGGCTGGGTTTTTCCGAACCGCCGACAGCATTATCATGCGCATCATGGACAGCCTGATGGCGATCCCTGCAATCCTGCTGGCCATTGCGCTGGTTGCGTTGAATGGGCCGAGCCTGCATTCCGTGATCCTCGCAATCACCATTCCCGAAGTGCCTCGCGTGGTGCGACTGGTTCGTTCGGTGGTGCTGAGCGCGCGAGAGGAACCCTATGTTGAGGCGGCCATCGCGCTTGGGTCGTCAATGCCGAAAATTCTGATCCAGCACCTGATGCCAAATACGCTGGCACCGCTCATTGTACAGGGCACCTATATCTGTGCCTCTGCCATTTTGATCGAGGCCATCCTCAGCTTTCTGGGTGCTGGCGTTTCCACTGAAATCCCGACCTGGGGCAACATCATGGCCGAGGGGCGGACGTTCTTTCAGATCAAACCGGGACTGATCTTTTGGCCCGGAGTGATGTTGTCGCTCTGTATCCTGTCCATCAACCTTTTGGGTGATACCGCTCGCGATCTTCTCGATCCACGTCTGAAAAAGCGGGAGGCATAAGATGCAGTTCAAATCAAAGGACTTCACAAACGCGGAGCAGGTGCTCACGATCCGCAACCTCACTGTAAGCCTTGGTGCAAACCTGCGTGCCGAGCCCGTTCTGCGCGGGGTCGACATAGACATTCGCGCAGGCGAAACCCTCTGTCTGGTGGGGGAAAGCGGCTCAGGTAAGTCGGTAACATCGCTTGCAACAATGGGATTGCTGCCCAAAAACGCACTGGAAATCACCGGCGGGCGCATTGACCTAAAGGAAGTGGAGATCACTGCTGCGAGTGCCTCCCAGATGCGTGATTTGCGCGCAAAACGCGTGGCGATGATCTTTCAGGAACCTATGACTGCGCTCAATCCGGTCTTGCGCGTGGGCGAGCAGATCGAGGAAGTGCTGAACATGCACACCGATCTCTCTGGAGCGGAGGCCAAGGCGCGGACGCTCGACATCATGGAGCAAGTCCACCTGCCAGACGTAAACCGGATCTATTCGGCTTTTCCACACCAGCTTTCGGGTGGGCAGCGGCAGCGGATCATGATCGCAATGGCGCTTGTTCTTGATCCAGACCTTCTGATCGCGGACGAGCCGACAACGGCGCTGGATGTGACAACGCAGCAGCAAATCCTGAAGCTAATCGCAGAAATGCAGGAACGGCACGGGACTGCGGTGCTGTTTATTACGCATGACATGGGAGTGGTTGCCGAGATCGCCGATACGGTTTGCGTCATGCAAAAAGGCCAGATCGTGGAGCGCGCACCCATCCAGCAATTGCTGACCGCACCGCAAGAAGACTACACCCGCAAACTGCTGCGGGCGGTGCCCAATCTTGCCCCCCGTCCAGCGCGGCCTCCCGTCAGTGAGGCGCCGGTTTTGACCGTCAGTGATCTGAAAAAGACCTATGGTGGCGGTGGGTTCTTGCGCAAACGGGATGAGGTTCAAGCTGCGCAGAACGTAAACTTTGCAATTGCACCGGGGCAAACCCTTGGAATCGTGGGTGAAAGCGGGTCGGGTAAGTCCACGGTTGCACGCTGTATCATGCGTCTGATCGACCCGACCAATGGTTCCGTCCGTGTTGCAAATACTGAGGTCGCTGATCTCAGCCGACGTCAGTTGCAGCCGCATCGCAAGCATTTTCAGATCGTGTTTCAGGATCCGTATCGCTCTCTCAACCCGCGCTGGACTGTGGCACGTTCGCTCTGTGAAGGGCCAATCAACTTCGGCACATCAAAGGACGAAGCGATGGCGCATGCAGGGGATCTGATGGAACTCGTGGATTTGCCACGGAACGCGCTAGATCGATATCCACACCAATTTTCCGGCGGCCAACGGCAACGCATTGCTATCGCCCGTGCTGTGGCGATGCGTCCAAATTTGCTTGTTGCGGACGAGGCCGTCTCGGCACTCGATGTCAGCGTACAGGCGCAGGTGCTCGAATTATTGGACGACGTTCAGGCTCGCTTTGGCATCGGGATGTTGTTCATTACACATGATTTGCGCGTGGCTGCCCAGATCTGCGACGACGTGATCGTCATGCAGCGCGGCCATGTTGTGGAGCAAGGGCCAGCGGCGGCGGTACTCGCCAATCCTGCCCATGAATACACGCAAAGCCTGATTGAGGCCGCCCCCGGTCGCAACTGGGATTTTGCAAACTTTCGCGCCCTGGAAGGGGTAACCCATCAGACAGGAGATCACGCATGAGCGTACTTCCCAAGATCGACGCCTTCGCGTCTGACCTGACCGCAATCCGCCAGGACCTCCACGCTCATCCCGAGCTGGGGTTTGAGGAAACCCGCACCGCTGGTATCGTCGCTGAGCAGCTGCGAGCCTATGGTGTTGATGAGGTGCACGAGGGTCTCGGCGGCACCGGCATTGTCGCGGTGATCCGAGGGCAGGGGGGTGGCAACCGTCGTATTGGACTGCGTGCCGATATGGATGCACTGCCCATCTTAGAAGCCTCGGGCGTAGATTATGCCTCGACCAACCCGGGAAAAATGCATGCGTGTGGGCATGATGGTCACACCACGATGCTGCTCGGCGCGGCACGTTATCTGGCAGCGACCCGCGATTTTGACGGCACCGCAGTTTTGATCTTTCAACCCGCCGAAGAGGGTCTTGGTGGCGCGCGCCGTATGATTGAAGAGGGGTTGTTCGAGCGGTTTCCCGTCGATGAAATCTACGGCATGCACAATAGCCCCAATGGTCAGCCGGGGCGGGTAGAGATCACGCCCGGACCGGCAATGGCGGGGGCTAGCTTCTTTGACATCAAGATCACCGGGACAGGCAGTCACGCCGCCATGCCGCATCAATCCAAAGATCCGATTGTGATTGGCACCGCATTGGTTCAACAACTTCAAAGCGTGGTCAGCCGCAATACACCACCGACAAAACCGCTTGTCCTGTCGGTGACCAAATTCAACTCCGGCTCCGCTTACAACGTGGTTCCAGACAGCGCGAGCGTGGCGGGAACTATCCGCTATTTCCATGCCGATGTGATTGAGATGGCCGAAGCACGTATGCGCGAGTTATGCGAAGGTATGGCTGCGGCTTATGGTGTCAAGATCGAGCTGGACTTGCGTAACGTCTTTGACGTGCTGCAGAATGATCCCGAACTGTCGCAAGCCTACATTGAAGCTGCCGCCGATGTGGTGGGCGCTGATATGGCAGTGATCACCGAAGAACAGGCGACCGGGTCCGAGGATTTCGCCGACATGCTACAGGTCGTGCCCGGCGCCTATTGTCGCGTCGGTCACGCGGGCACTGTGCCGCTGCATAACCCTGGATTTGTATTGGATGATGCAATCCTGCCGGTGGGTGCGTCTGTCTACGCGCGCATTATCGAGACGCGCCTGAAAAGGAACTGAGCATGACGAATACTCCAATCGCACTGCCATTTGATGCGAATGAAATGCTCGAGGGGCTGCGGCTTTGGGTTGAGACCGAAAGCCCAACTTTTGACGCAAGCGCCGTTAACCGAATGATGGACGTCGCACAGTATGACCTTGCTGCGCTTGGCGCGCGTGTTGAACGTATCCCCGGGCGTATGGGGCTGGGGGATAGCGTTCGAGCCACCATGCCGCATCCGCGTGCTGGCGAGGGTGGTATCCTTGTTCTGGGACACCTTGATACGGTGCATCCGGTTGGCACACTTGCGTCCCTGCCGTTTAAACGTGAAGGCAATCTCTGCTACGGCCCCGGTATCATGGACATGAAAGGTGGCAATTACGTCTATCTGGAAGCCATGCGCCAGATCCTGGCTGCCGGGATCGAGACACCGTTACCGGTGACGTTCTTGTTCACTCCAGACGAGGAAATCGGAACGCCTATGGCGCGTCGGCTGATTGAAATGGAGGCCGCGCGCCACCAGTATATTCTTGTGCCTGAACCCGCACGTCCTGATGGGGGCGCTGTCATCGGCCGCTACGCAATCGCACGTTTCAATCTCCAGACCCGTGGTCGTCCCAGTCATGCAGGCTGGGCGCTGTCGGAGGGACGCTCTGCCATAGCAGAGATGGCGCGCAGTGTTGCACGCATCGAGGCGATGACCAGTGCTGACTGTTCCTACTCGGTCGGTGTGTTCAACGCAGGCCAATGGGTAAACTGCGTCTCGTCAGTCTGTGACGCCGAAGTGCTTACGATGGCCAAAACGCAGGAACTCCTTGATGAGGGCATCGCGAAAATGATGGCGCTGAATACGACAGAGGGCGATGTGGTCATGGAGGTCCGCCGTGGTGTGACACGGCCCGTGTGGGAACCGGACCAACCGGGCACTATGGCAATGCTTAGCATCGCGCGCGAAATCGCTGGCGAAATCGGATTTGACCTTCCTGCAGGATCTGCAGGTGGAGGATCTGATGGGAACTTTACTGGCTTTATGGGGCTACCTACGCTCGACTCCATTGGGGTAAGGGGGAAGGGTCTACATACCTTGCAGGAACACATTGAGATAGACAGCCTTGTTGAACGGGCACGTCTGGCTGCAGGTCTTTACTGTCGCTTGGGTTTGTGAGCCGAGAGATATGACAATTGCGGTGCGTTGCACCGCAACAATCACAAATGTCCTATAATGGTAGTTATGTTAATACTACGTACACGAAGGCATCATCTAGACACCGTGCCGTCCCAGATCCCGAGTGAGCCTTCTTACGCCCAGATGCAACAGGACTGAAAACACGCCCAGCGTCAGCATCGCGGCAAACATTAAGTCGGTTTTCGCACGGCCATTGGCCAGCAACATCAAATAGCCCAGACCGCGGGATGCGCCGACCCATTCCCCAATAACTGCTCCGATCGGAGCATAAACCGCAGCAAGGCGAATGCCTGACGCCAGTGATGGCAATGCAGCTGGGATACGGATGTGCCACAATATGCGCGACGGGCTTGCCTGCATGGTCCGTGCCAAATCCAGATAGCCTTGGGGCGTTCTCATCAATCCGTCAAAAAACGATGCCGTCACTGGAAAGTAGATAATCAAAACAGCCATAGCAATCTTAGACCAAAGCCCGAAGCCGAACCAAAGGGTCAGGATCGGTGCGAGGGCGAAAACTGGCAGTGCTTGCGTAAACACTAAGATTGGCTGAACCAATACGCGGGCGATGCGAGATGTAGCCAATTGAACTGCGGTAATCACACCCAGAATTACCCCAATCAAAAGCCCGATCAAAACTTCTGAGGCTGTGACCAATGTATGCTCTGCAATGATCGCGACATTGCCCCACCAAGCCTCAGCTACGATGATTGGACCGGGTAAAATGAACTTGGGCAAACCCGTGAGGCTGACCACTGCCTGCCATAGGAGTAACGCAAATAGGGTTGCCGCGAGGACCGGAAAATACTTCACGCGGCCTGCCCCCGCAAAAGTCGCATTAACGCTGCCTGACATTCCAATGTCGCCAAATCATCCACGGGCCGAGGCACTTGCGCTTCTGGCGTCGGGCATGCAATCAGGGCATCTGGGGTCATCACTACAATCGCATGCCCCAAACGCGCAGCCTCAGCTGGATCATGTGTCACGATAAGAACTGTTCTGCCGCGCAACACATCGACCGCCAGATCCTGCATCAAGGCGCGGGTTTGGGCATCCAGTGCTGAAAACGGTTCATCCAGCAGAACGATTGGTTTGTCTTCCATCAAAGTGCGGGCCAATGCGGCACGTTGGCGTTGCCCGCCCGACAGTTCTGATGGGCGCTTGCCTGCGTGATCGGACAAACCAACGCACGCCAAAATATCCTGCAATTTCTGTTTACACCTTGGTTCTGCACGAAGACGTCCGCCCAGTTGGACGTTCTCTTCTAGCGTTGCCCAAGGCAGCAACAGATCGTCTTGGGCCATATAGGCCACGCGAGAGGCAACTGCGATGTTGTCACTGGCAGTAACGTCGCCCTCGAACACTGCCTCTGTGGGCAAGCCCGAAACCAGACGCAAAATCGTTGACTTCCCGACACCTGACCCGCCCAACAGGCAAGTCCAACATCCAGCTTCAAGGGACAATGAGAGCGGTCGAAAGAGCGGCGCCTCGTCAATCGACGCCGATCCCTTCACCATGATGCCGGGCGCAGGCTTCACGGAGTGAGGCCCATTTGCCAAAAGCCCACTTCAAGCTCGGTCGCGGTTTTAAAGGTTTTGCACAGTCGCGGCCAGCGTGGGGAGGTGGTGAAGTCTTTGCCCAAACGGCGCTCCAACGCATTGTCCAGCAGTATACCAACGGCTTTACAGGCTTCCTGGTAATCATCGCCCGCGTAGGTGTCGATCCAGTCTGCATAGGTTTGCGAACTGGCCTCAGTCGACAGTCTTAACCCAATTTCGCCATATCCCATTACACAGGGCGCAAGTGCTGCGAGCAGGTCCAAAAGGTCACCGCTGTAGCCCGCCTCAAGCACAAAGCGTGTATAGGCCAGGTTTTCCGCACGCTCAGTCGTCGCAAACAGGTCTTCCTGTGATATGCCAGCAGCCTCACAAATGCCGATGTGAAGCTGCATCTCTTCTGCCACCAAAGCGTTCACAGTGGCCACTGCGGCGCGCATTTCACCGTGGGTTTCGGACTTGACCACGGCGAGCGCCCACGCGCGGGAGAAGTGGATCAGAAAGACGTAATCCTGGCGCAAGTAATGCAAAAACGCCTCTCTCGAGAGAGAGCCATCTTTGAGGCCTTCTACAAAGGCATGGCGGGTATAGGCGCGCCACGCCTGCGAAGCACTTTCGCGCATCAGTGCAAAAGCTTTGCCATATGAGGTGCTCATTGTGCTGTCACATCGATTGCAATGGCCTCAACAGGGTTCAGACTGTCGATCATACCGCTGTCTTTGAGAAAGGCCTCAAACCGTGCATAGCGCCCCGCGTCAAATCCTGCCGGACGCAATGCGAAACGTGGCAGCGTATCGACCCAAGCACGGGCATTCAGCTCATCTTGGAGCTCAGTGGAGGTAGCCGCGAAGATCTCCCAGCTTTTCTCAGGATTATTGACGATATACTGGGTCGCTTTTTCTGTCGCTGCGAGGAAACGTGCGATCTTGTCGGCATCCATACGGTCGGGATTGGCGACATAAATCAGTTCATCATAAGACGGCACGCCTTCTTCTTCGACATAGAAACAGCGGCCCTCAACGCCTTCGATTTCCATCTGGTTCAGTTCAAAGTTCCGAAACGCACCGATGACTGCATCGACTTGTCCGGACATGAGAGATGGCGATAGCGAGAAGTTCACGTTGATCATCTCAATATCGTTCGGAGTCACGCCATGTTCGCCCAGCATGGCCTGCAAAACGGCCTCTTCGACTCCCGCAACTGAAAAGCCGATTTTTTTGCCTTTGAGGTCAGATAGCTCCTGAATGGGGCCATCGTTTAATACCAGAAGGCAGTTCAGCGGGGTTGCGACCAACGTTCCCACGCGTTTCAGTGGCAAGCCCTCATGGATCTGCAAATGCAGTTGCGGCTGGTAAGACACTGCCAGATCCGCCTGACCTGCAGCGACCAATCGTGGAGGGGCCGAAGGATCAGCAGGTGCGACGACCTCCACCTCAAGGCCTTCATCCGCGAAATAGCCGTTCTCCTCAGCGATAATGATTGGACCGTGGTCGGGATTGACGAACCAGTCCAAGAGCAGGGTCATTTTATCCTGCGCCATGGCCGGGGTTGCAGCCACAATGGCCAATGCGGCGATGATGTTTTTCATAGTGCGTTTCTTTCGTGTCTTTAGGATGCTGAGGCCGCGACGAGCACAATCTTGCCCGGCCAGATGTCATGGATTTTTTCTGCGGCCCGCCAGGCTCGCAGGCCAGTGGCACAACACAGGACCAGACGGCTGGCCGGATCTGGCAAATCTTGTTCGAGGGCCTCTGCACTGGCATATCGCGCAGTCGGATGAAGCAACGCGGCATCGCTGCGCAGTTCAATAATGTGATCGCAATCTTGCAGATCCGACGCTGCCACAAAGGGAAATGCGGTTTCAGGCTCGGGCGCGTGATCAAAGCGAAAGCTGGTGGAGTGGAAAGATCGGCAATCGACTTGCACCACCTGCCCCAGCGGCGAAGGGTCCAGATCCAGTAGCACATTTAGCGCCATCTGCGCTTGCTGTGCGCCGATCATCGCAACAACAGGGCCCAAGACTCCTGCTGTTTCACAGCTTGCACCACTATCCGGTGCCTCGGGAAAGACTGCGCGCAACGAAGGAGCACCGCCGCAGAACCCACCGACATATCCGCCCAGTCCCAGAACAGAGGCACTCATGAGCGGAATGTGTTTTGCGTAGCAGAGATCGCTCAGCAGGTAGCTGACTGCATAGCTGTCCGCACAGTCCAGAACCAGGTCCACATTCGCAAGTAGAGCCGGCGCATTAGCCGGAGTTAACCTTTGCGCGACGGTTTCGACGGTGATCTCGCTGTTGAGTGCGCGGCAGCGTTTTGCGGCCACGTCGACCTTCATGTGGTCGCAGTCTGCTTCGGTAAACAATGTCTGGCGGTGCAGGTTGGAAAGGGCCACCTCATCGCCATCAATCAGCGTGATATGCCCAACGCCTGCACCAGCGAGGAGCGGCAACACCGGTGCAGCCAGACCACCGGCTCCAACCACCAAGATTTGGGCTGCGGCAAGACGAGTTTGCCCTGTATGCCCGACCTCGGGAAGGATCATCTGACGCGCGTAGCGGCTCATCTTGTGGCCTCGATCCACTGACGCACCCGCGTTTCGGGATCCGGGTTTAGCGTAATATCAGTCACCACGGAGACAATATCGGCTCCCGCCTCCAGCACTCCCGCAGCGCGTTCAACCGACATGCCACCAATGCCCACCAATGGGATGTCCCCGATGCGGGTTTTCCATTCGCTCACCCGAGGCAGCCCTTGTTGATGCCATTTCATCTTTTTGAGGATCGTCGGATAGACTGGTCCAAGCGCCACGTAATCTGGATCTATTGACAGCACGCGGTCGAGTTCGTCTTCGTCATGGGTCGAGACACCCAGTTTGATGCCCGCCGCGCGGATCGCCTTGAGGTCAGCCTCATCCAGATCTTCTTGGCCGAGATGAAGCCAATCGCAACCGAGCTCTATCGCGAGTTGCCAATAATCGTTGACGACCAGAACGGCTCCATATCTGCTGCAAAGATCGCGAGATTGTTCGATTTGCTCTTTCACAACGTCCCTGGACTGGTCTTTGATCCGCAATTGAACCAGTTTCACCCCCAAGGGCAGCATGCGCCTCAGCCAGTCGGCATGATCGAATATCGGATAGAAACGATCCAAGGTCATGATAGGAAAGCCTTTCCAATGACTGGCGTTGAGGCTTCGGCCATATCACGCGCCTCAATTGGGTCTGCTTGATGAGCCAATAAACCAGCCTCGATCGCAGCCATCATCGCGCGCGCCATCGCCACAGGATCACCAGCCCGTGCAACAGCGGTATTCAAAAGCACCGCATCATAACCCAGTTCCATTGCTTGGGATGCGTGGCTCGGCAGGCCAATGCCCGCATCGACCACCAATGGCACCTCTGGAAATTCGGCCCGCATCGCGCGCAGTGCATAGGGGTTGTTGAGCCCCCTGCCCGATCCAATCGGCGCTCCCCAAGGCATCAAGACTTCGCAACCTGCTGCCAGAAGTCGCTCGCCTACGATCAGGTCCTCTGTGGTGTAGGGAAAAACTTCGAAGCCGTCCTCAGTCAGGATTTTCGCGGCTTCGACCAGCTGAAACACATCGGGCTGCAAACTGTCGGTATGACCTATCAACTCGAGCTTGATCCATTTAGTATCAAAGACTTCGCGTGCCATATGAGCAGTGGTGACGGCTTCTTTTACCGTATGGCAGCCAGCGGTATTCGGAAGGATCAGAACACCGAGGTCTTGTATCATTTTCCAAAATGAGGCCCCTGCTCCCCCTGCCCCTTCACGGCGCAAGGAAACGGTTGCCACACTTGCACCACTCTGGCGAAAGGCTTGCTCCAGGATCGCAGGGCTTGGGTACTGTGCAGTGCCCAGCATCAGCGGGTTGGGCAATTGGGTCCCGTAGAAACTTTTCATGATCAGCCTCCCTGCATTGGCGCGACGACCTCAATGCGGTCGCCGTTTTGCAACATGTGGGTTGCGCGCATTGCGGCGGGAACAAACGTCTCGTTCACCGCTGTCGCCACGCGCCCGGAAAACCCACGTTCCTCGAGAAGCGCTGCCAGCGTGGTGGCGACAACGTCCAACTCGGCACCGTTAATTACGATCTTCATCGACCATCTCCGAATGTATGTTGTTCAGCGCCAAATCAGCTACGCCGCGTGCAAGCGCAGGTGCGAGCAGGTAGCCATGCCGGTAAAGCCCATTTGCATAGATCCGCCCGCCGAGACGGCGGATGCGTGGCAGGTTGTCAGGAAATGCGGGCCGTAGATCGACACCGACCTCAAGCACTTCGGCCTCACCAAAAGCTGGGTTCAGCGCGTAGGCTGCGCTCAGCAATTCCAGCATGGAGCGGGCCGTAATGCGCCCGCTGTCTTCGCTCTCAATCATCGTCGCGCCAAGCATGTAGACACCATCGCCGCGCGGCACGATGTAGAGCGGTATGCGCGGATGCAGTAAACGTACTGGCCGCGTTATCGTCACATCCGGACAGCGGATCACCAGCATCTCACCCTTGACGCCGCGCAGATCTCGCAGTGCCTCACGTGCTTGTAAGCCTCTGCAATCTATTGCGTTGACGAGTTGATCTGGAGCGGTTTCCTTGTGGAAGATGATGCCCTTATCCCGCAACGCGTGATAAAGATCCATCAGCGCCCGACGTGGATTAAGATGTGCCTCATTCGCGAAATACAATCCTTGCGAGTAACCGCAGAGATCCGGTTCCAGTTCTGACAACTCCGGCCCGATCTGACGGTATCCCTCGGTACGGCGTGCAAAGCGGCGCAGATCCGGCAGATCGCGTCGCCCGGCGACCACAAGGGTGCCGCGTTCGGTCACATTGGTTTTGCTCTTCCACCAGTGGATCGCTTCCTGACCCAGCCGCAACACCGGTTCCTCGGCGTTTTCATACTCGCACCACGGGGCGAGCATACCTCCTGCCCACCATGAACAGCCATGTGCGCCTGGAGGGCCAGATGGATCAAAGATTTGAACTTTTGCGCCGCTCTCTGCCAGCTCGGTCGCGACAGCTAGCCCTGCAACCCCTGCCCCTATGACGGAATAGAGTGTCATGCTGACCAGAAAGGGTGAAAATGATGAACAGGCCCATGACCGTGTCCAACGTTCAACTCATCTGCTGCGGTGATGGCGTTTTGGAGGTAGCGATGTGCCTCTTGTACGGCCTCGCGCAACACCATTCCTTTGGCTAGTCCCGCAGCGATTCCCGATGACAACGTGCAACCGGTGCCATGAGTGTTATTTGTGTGCTGTCGTGCGGCGCTGAATGTGGCGACAACACTCCCGCCGGAAATCAGGATATCTTCGCAGATATCTCCGGAGGCGTGACCGCCTTTCATCAGTACTGCCTTTGCCCCGAGATCACAGAGCGCAATGCCTTGCGTGATCATTTCATCGGCTGACGTTGCCGTATCTTGGCCAAGCAAACAGGCAGCCTCTGGCAGGTTCGGCGTCAACACCGACGCGCGAGGAAGCAACCGGTCCCGTAGAGTTTCCACCGCCTCTGGTGCAAGCAGCGCATCGCCTGATTTTGCGATCATCACCGGATCAACAACGATTGCCTCTCCATAATTTTCAAGGGCTTGTGCGACACGTTCGATAATACCGGGGGTCGCAAGCATTCCAATCTTGATCGCACGCACATCAAGATCTTCGAGGACTGCATCAATCTGCGCCGCTATAATATCGAGCGGGACAGAATGCACCGCTGTGACTGCACGTGTGTTCTGTGCGGTGATTGCCGTGATGACACTGGCACCATAAACACCGAGGGCCGACATTGTCTTCAGATCAGCCTGAATGCCTGCGCCGCCTCCGCTGTCAGACCCTGCGATGGTCAATGCGATATGCGCCATAGCAATGCTCCCACACTATTGGGGCACCGGCAAAGAGAGAGTCCGCATATCAGAAGACCGTTCCCTACGCCGGAATTGCCCGGATCAGGTTCGATGGGTTAACGCATTCGCGCCTCTCAGCCTCTATGAGGCACCCCAACGGTTCTCTATCCGGGTATCAAGTGTGGCGAGAGAAGTCAAACTGCTCTGAATGGCACAGGCAACTGTAAGTGTAAGGTCAGACGATCTCTGTGCTATACCAGACGTTGCGCGTTGTCAGATAGCTCTCCAATCCTTCGGTGCCGCCTTCACGTCCGTAGCCGCTCGCTTTGACACCGCCAAATGGGGTTTCTGGCAGAGACGCCTCCAACGTGTTGATGGAGAAGTTGCCAACTTCCACCCGGTCAATCATCCGATCGATATAGTCTGCACGATTGGTGAAGCCGTATCCCGCGAGTCCGTAGTCAACCGAGTTTGCCCGTGTGATCGCGTCATCAAGATCGCGAACCGGATTGAGGATCGCAATCGGGCCAAAGGGTTCTTCTTGCATGATGCGGGCTGTGTCTGGCACATTTGCCAATACAGTTGGCTGAAAGAAGTATCCCTTGTCACCAAGGCGTGCCCCCCCGGTGCGCAGCTCTGCGCCTTTAGACACGGCATCTTCAACCAGTTCTGACAAAACAGGGATACGGCGCTCATTTGCCGTTGGTCCCATCTCCACGCCATCATCCATACCATTTCCGACCACAGTTGTCGCAGCCCGTGCAGTAAAGGCATGGGCAAACTCGTCAAAGATGCGTTCATGCACAAAAAAGCGCGTGGGCGAGGTGCAGACCTGCCCGGCGTTGCGCATTTTTCGAATTGCGCCGCTGATCGCGGCTTTTTGGACGTCGGTGTCTTCGCAGACGATCACTGGGGCATGGCCACCAAGTTCCATCAACACCCGCGTATCGCTTTGTGCAGCAAGCCCTGTCAGTTGCCGCCCTACAACGGTTGATCCGGTCAGGGCAACAAGTCGAATGGCTGGCTGTGGGATCAGGAACTCCGAGATCTCGGATGGCTTGCCAAAAACCAGATTGAGCACACCATCGGGAAGCCCTGCCTCTTCAAAAGCCCGAACAATATGGATCGCACCCGCAGGCGTTTCCTCAGCGGCTTTCAGGATGATAGAACACCCCGAAGCGAGCGCGCCTGCGATCTTACGTGCTGGCTGGCTCATCGGGAAATTCCACGGCGAGAAGGCAGCTACGACACCAATCGGGTGATGGTGAACGGAGATTTTGGAGCCAGAAGCAGAAGGGATCACCCGTCCGTAGACTCGCATGGCTTCTCCGGCGTCCCATTCGAAAAACTCAGCACCGCGAATAACTTCGAGCCGCGCTTGCGCCAACGGTTTTCCATGTTCAGCAGTGATCGCTTGTGCAATTTCCTCTTGTCGATCTCTCATGATCGAGGCTGCATGCATAATCAGCTCGGAGCGCGCACGAGGCGACGTCCTACGCCAGACTTCCAGCCCCTTTTGAGCTGCGGTTAAAGCCTCTTCCAGATCCGAAATCCGCGCGCACGGTAGCCGCCCCAACTCTGCTTCGGTGGCTGGGTTCACAACTGGCAGAGTGTCTGGCGTTTCACGCCACTTGCCACCGATAAAGAGTTTCAGGTCCGGATAGGTGCTCATTTCGGCCTCGTTGCTTGCAGTTGCCATGGTTCAACTGTCCTGCGCCAACGGCATCACCTCAACCGAATTGAACAAATACAGGTATCACAAACGCCGATATCAAGTTCGAGGCTGTGAATGCTTGATGTCACCCGACGCGGCATGAAGCGCTTTTAAGAGTGCGCTACCTGCTGGCGAGAGGCTCTGCTTGCCTCGATACGAAACGCCCACCGGTCCGGCACCAAATGGGACAACCCAGTCGACCGGAGCCAATAGGCCACTATCAATGTCGAGCGCCGCGACATGGGCGGGCATCAACCCGACAAAGTCATGACTGCGCAACAAGGAGCGATTGGCAAGATAAGAGACTGATTCAATGGCAGTGCGCGGTGTGTACTGATCTTGGCGGACGAAGAACTGATCTGTTTGTCGCCGCAACGTCGTTTCAACAGGAGGTAAAAGCCAACCAAAGGGCTTGAGCTGCTCAAATGAAACATTGCTGCGTTGTGCAAGCGGGTGCTGCGTGCCCACAACTGCGAGCACACGCTCGTCGAAGAATTTCTCTTGCACGATATTTTCGCGGTGCCGCTGGCTGGGCAACCGGCCAACAACCATGTCAATTTCGCCGGAGAGCAGTCCTGGCATCAGCACTTCATTGGTGCCTTCGACTATTTTGATTGCGACCTTGGGGCGGTCTTCCAGCAGCAACTCAATCGCCATCGGCAGCAGTGACGGAGACGCCGCCAGAAGCGTGCCGACAACCACCCGACCACTGTTGCCCTCGTTTAGATCATCAAGCTCCTGCGCTGCGTTTGAGACCTGAGCAAAGATGAGCTTTCCATGTCGGGTCAAGGACTCGCCGAAAACCGTAGGCACGACGCCGCGGTTGGTCCGGTCAAATAATTTCACCTCAAAATCGACCTCAAGATCCTGAATCATTTTTGTTGCCGCGGGTTGCGAAATATTCAGATCATGGGCCGCGTTTTGAATGCTACCATGCTGCCCCACGGCAACCAAAAGCCTTAGCTGCCGCAGCTTCAGACGTGTCAGAGCACGCTCAACGATACGAGTATGGCGAGTGGCCATTGGATCTCCCTAGGTGGTGATTGCATCAATCTCACGCTCGATTGCTGCCACAGCACTCATTGCGGCAAGTGCTGAACTACGCGGATTATCCGGCAATGTCTGCCCTGCAATGCGAAAGTGGAAACTGCCGAAGGCACCCGATGCATGCACTTCGTGAATGTTCGAGGCGATCGTGGGGTCTGCAATGAGTTCCACGCGGGTCTCATCAAACCCCTGCCCGGCCAGCGCGACAGCCGCCGCGACATTTGCATTCTTTGGATAGCGCACCGCCGCGTCGCGGGCATTCCCTTGAAAGTGCATGACTGCTTCCTGCAAGCTATCGAGATCCAAAACATTTTCAGCCGCAGATCCTTTCCACCCCTTTGGGGGCTTACGACCTGTATATGTGACTGTTTCTAGACCGCCGACTTTGGCTGCGCGCAGGCAATCAAGAGCACCAATTGCGCCACTCGCAAGATGCAGGCGCGCAGATCCTCGCTCTGCTGCCCGGGCGAGTTCGAATGCGAGCGCTTCATCTGCAAGCGCACCTAGCGAGAGTGTGACCAAGTCTGTTCCGCGCTCCAGGATTGATGCACCGTGCTGTGCCAGAGCACTATGACCTGCACAGTCGACCATAAGCGTCAGTTCTGAGGGCAAATCCGAAACGGATCGAACGTAAGTCGGTGCATCACCCGAATGGTCTGGGGTGTGATCTGATCTTGTCAAAATAAATTGTGGCCGCAACCCGCGTAACCGCAATTGTTCCATGACATAACGCCCAATTGCTCCTTCTCCGATCAGTCCGATCTGCATACGTGCCTCCTGATTTTGGAGCTAGAATATCGGAAACTGCGCGCACCTTGATATCAGAATATTGGATATCTAGTTTCCGTCAATCCAGTTGGTTTTGCCTCGTTACCGGCCCTAAATGCCGGGAAACACATTGCCGTTTCCTCGTGCAAACTGGAGCTAAATCAATGAAGTACAGCAAAAATCAAGCCAAGGACTATGCGCGCGAGACAATGCGGGGGATCTGGGCAGCTGCGCTGAACCCGTTTGATAACGAGCTGCGTTTAGATGAGGCAGGGTTGCGCACCAATATTCGTCATTGGATTGATGATCTGGGTATTCAGGGGCTGTTCATCGCAGGGAAACAAGGTGAATTCTGGTCCATGTCGCTTGAGGAGCGCAAGCGGAACATGACCGTCGCAGTCGAAGAATGCGCCGACAAAGCAGGCACGATCATGTCGATTTCGGATCAGAACGTCGACACCGTTCTGGAGCTTGGCCGCCACGCGCAGGATTGTGGTGCGGATTATGTTGTCGTGCATGCGCCAATGTTGAGCTTTTGCCATGATCGCGATGAGGTTTTGTATAACTACTACAAATACCTATGTGACCGGCTCGACATCGGCATTGCCATGTGGAGCCACCCCGACAGCGGCTATCTGATGGAGCCAGAAACCTGCGCTCGTATCGCTGAACTTCCCAACATCATGGCCATTAAATACTCCGTTCCACGCGACATGTACGCCCGTCTCACAAAGATGGTCGGGGACAAGATTTTGGTTTCGACGTCTGCGGAGGACGATTGGCTCGACAATATTGAGGAGCTGGGCTGGCAGCTTTATCTTTGCTCCTCACCTCCATACCAATTGCAGACTAAGAATGACCGGCGCATGCATGAGTACACAGAATTGGCATTCGCGGGCAAATATGAAGCTGCGCGTCGCGTGCACGATAGTCTGCAACCCGTTCGAGACGCCATTCGCAACTCCAAACCTGCGGGTAAGCCCACAGCGCATGGAAAATACTGGCAGGAGTTACTGGGACAAACCGGTGGGCGTGTCCGTCATCCGATGCTGGAGCTGACTGAAGCGGAAAAAGCAGCGACCTCAGTCGCCTTTGAGGATTGCGGATTGTTGCTCTGATCACGCGGGATGCTCGGAGAAACATTGGCGCTCCTCGCTGCAGCGGCATATGGCTGTGCTGGCGTCTCCATCGTACATAGTAAGACCACCGCACAAGGCGACAATGGCGTCTTTTTGTCGGTGGTCATTACACTGATCGCTTCAGGTGTACTCTGGCTCGGATGGGGCACGACTTCGGCCGTGACGTTGAAGAGCGCGGAAGGTCTTTGGGCCGCTGCATTTTTTGCATTGGCAGGGTTTGCGTCAAATATTTTCGGACGGCAAGCCATGTATCGTGCGACCGAAAAAATAGGGGCGGTGAGGGCCGGCCTGCTGCGTCGTCTGATACCTGTCTTTGCCCTGCCCTGCGCGTATATGCTCCTCAGTCAGATCCCGAACTGGCGCACCGTTTTAGGCGGAGCTATTGTTATAGCCGGTGTCGTTTTCTATATGCGCCCGTCCCGCAACCTTAGTCGAAGATTGCCGTCGATCGGCGTGGTGTTGGGCTTGTTGTCAGCCGCCGCATATGCGTTGGCATATTGTCTGCGTGCAGCGGGATTGCGCACGGTGCCAGATGCGGCACTTGGCACGCTAGTTGGGGCTTCGGTCGCCGTTGTTTGGTTCATGAATGCCACGATGGTCAGACACGGTGTGCGGCAAGGGTTTTGGCACCTCACATCAGACCGCACCCCCGCTCATTGGCGCACAGCCATTGCACTGAGTGCAGGCCAGTTGCTTCAGTTCTTTGCGCTGAAATTCACATCTGTCGCCACCGTTGCAATTCTTGGCTCACTGGAAGTGCTGTTTTCGGCAGCACTCGTCTTGTTTGTCAGCAGATGTGAAGCCGTTGAGATCAAAAAACTCTTGCTGGCGTCGGCCTTTGCGGCGCTCGGTACCGCACTTCTTGTTGTTGGCTGACATGGGTATCAGGAAACCGGATATCTACTTTCGTAGAAATAAATATTTTGCAAGGCCAAGATTTTCTAGGCTGAACGAAAGAAGACAGAAATCCACTCCCTCTGAGTGAGGGACTGCACGCGGGAGAGACCCATGACTCAACATCCCACATTGAAGCCCTTCAATTTCAAGAAATGGGTGGAAGAAAACGCTGACAAGCTGCGTCCGCCCGTCGGCAACCAGTTGCTCCACAAAGAAGGCGACATGATTGTGATGGTTGTTGGTGGCCCCAACACGCGTGTCGATTTTCATGATGACCCTGTCGAGGAATGGTTTTTCCAACAGAAGGGCGACATGATGCTCAAGATCGCAGATGGCGGCAAAATCTATGATGTCCCCGTCCGCGAGGGTGAGGTCTTCATGCTGCCGCCGCATGTACGACATGCACCTCAGCGCCCGCAGGAAGGATCTGTGGGGATTGTCGTAGAGGCCCCACGTCAGCCCGGTATGAAAGAGGGCTTTGAGTGGTACTGTTTCAAATGCGAGGGGCTGGTTCACCGCGAGGAGGTCGCTCTGGATGGTGCCGAGGGCATCGTAACCGCGCTCCCCAAAATCTACAGCAAATTTCATGACAGCGTAGAAGCCCGCACCTGTCCGCATTGCGGCGAGCTTCACCCCGGCAAGGGAAAACCACCTGCGGAGTGGGTACAGCTTTGAACACATAAACAAAGCAAAAATAGAACAGGGAAACGGCCAATGAACATCATTCGAAACTCAATCACCGGCGCAGCAATCCTGCTGGCCTCTGCTGTCGCAACCCAAGCCAAAGAATTTCGACTGGGTCTCATTACCCCCCCTCCGCACATCTGGACCAAAGCGGCAGAAGCATTTGGAGCAGACTTGGCGGAAGCGAGCGATGGTGCCCATAGTGTCACGGTCTTTCCCGCTCGGCAGCTCGGCAATGAAGCGGAGATGTTGCAGCAATTGCAAACTGGTGCGCTCGATATGGCATTTATGACCGTTGCCGAGGTATCAAACCGCGCACCCGACTTTGGGGCCCTCTATGCGCCCTATTTGGCCAATGATATCGCCCATGCAGGTCGCATTCTGCGCAGCGAGACTGCAAAAGGAATGCTGGCGCAACTCCCGGCAAAGACTGGGGTGGTCGGTACCGGCTACGGAATGGCAGGTCTGCGTCAGATTGTGGCCCGCGGGGAGGTCAACAGCGTCGAAGATCTGTCAGGCCTGAAACTAAGGATCACTCCGTTTGAGCCGATCCTAGATTTCTACAACGCCATTGGCGCAGCCCCGACGCCGATGCCGCTGCCCGCAGTCTATGATGCACTTGCAAATGGGCAGGTCGATGCCATCGACATGGACGCAGAGTTGATCTGGGTTCTGAAATACTACGAGCACGCAGATACCGTGGTGCAATCCAACCATATGATGTTTCCGATGGTGGGCCTTGTGTCTGCTCGGGTTTGGGCGGGACTTTCCGAGGAAGATCGTGCTCTTATCGGTGATCTGATGGCGCAGCATGTCGACAGCACAATCGATACTTACGTCAAGAAAGAGCAAATCTGGCTGGACCAGATCAAAGACACAGGTCGCACCTATAAGATTGTGGATGCGAGCTTCTTTAGTGATGCGATCTCGAGTTGGAATGAAATTTGGTCAAAGCGCTCAACGATGCTTGTTGACCTGCGCGACGCTGCCGCTGCGACTGCGCAAGAGTAACTCGACCCGAAGTATCCGTCGCGGGTACGGACACGTGCCCGCGATTATTATGCGGAGACCTACATGATCGGACGTATCTCGGCAGGCTGGGCGCGGATTGAGTTGACACTGGCTGCATTCCTCGCTGTCTCTATCACGGTGCTCATTCTGCTCAATGTTGTGACACGAAGCATTGGCGCGGCCTTGTTTTGGGTGGATGAACTGGCCATCTACGCCATGGCCTGGATGGCCTTTCTGGGGGCATCAGCAGCACTGCACTTTGGCCATGCCGTGGCCGTCACAATCCTCACGGATACGCTGCCGTCAATGGTTCGCAAAATTGCGGCGAAATTGGTGGACTTGATCGTACTGATCTTTGCGCTCGCGATGCTGTGGTTTTGTTGGCGTTGGTACGCCCCGCTGGCGCTGATCCAAAATGGCTTCGACGTCGAGGCGTTTCAGGGCGCCACGTTCAATTTTGTCTATGCCGAGCCGACTACGACACTGGGCGTGCCCAAGTATTGGATCTGGTCGGTGATGTGGGTGTTCTCCTTGGGCGCTACTCTACATAGCTTTGCCAACCTGATCGGCCAAGGGACCGAGCAGCAGGATGACCCCTCATGACACCGCTGATTTTTGCCTTCAAACTGCTGATCGCTGTACCCGTTGCTTTGGTTCTAGCACTGACCGCAATCTGGTACATTTGGGAAAGCGGAAACACTGTCCTGTATGACAGTTTCGCACAGAAAATGTTCTCAGGGCTCGAAAACTACGGCCTGCTCGCGATCCCACTTTTTATGCTCACCGGAGAGATGATGAATGAAGGCGGCATGACGCGCCGCCTGATTAATGCCGCTCGAGTCTTTGTCGGCGGGTTTCGTGGCGGTCTGGCCTATATCAACCTCCTGACGAATATGTTCATGGCGGCAATCATTGGATCAGCGACGGCCCAGATTGCAGTTATGGCCCGTGCCATGACGCCGGAGATGGAAAAAGAAGGTTACGACACGGGGTTTGCCGCCGCAACGACAGCAGCAGGTGGGCTGCTAGCGCCAGTTATTCCACCCTCGATGATGTTTGTGATTTTTGGCGTTCTGGCGCAGGTTCCCATTGGGGATATGTTCCTCGCCGGTATCCTGCCTGGCCTGATGCTTGCCACGGCCTTTGCATTGGTGATTTTTGTCATCGGCGTCATGACGGGTTTTCCCAAAGGGAGTTGGTTCACAGGCCGTGAGGCATTCTCGGCATTGCTTTACTGCCTGCCCGCTGCACTGATCCCCTGTGCCATCATTGGAGGCGTCTTATTTGGTATCGCAACCCCAACCGAAAGTGCCGCAATTGCATCCCTGCTGGCGTTTCTGATTGGGTGGTTGATCTACGGAGAGCTGAAACCCAGAACGCTATTTGGGATGTTCCGCCGCACTGCAGTTAATGCGTCAATGATCATCTTTATGATCGCGACCGCCAATGTGTTTGGTTGGGTGATCATCTACGAAGCTCTCCCGCAAAAGCTGGCCGCTCTGATCACTTCGATTTCCAGCGATCCTTTCTTGTTTCTATTGATCGTGAACCTGATCTTACTGTTCGCCGGTATGCTGATTGATGGCATCGCGGCAGTGATCCTGATCACACCGATTCTCTTGCCAATTGCAATGAACGACTATGATATCAGCCCGTATCAATTCGGCGTCGTGATGTGTTTGAACCTCGTGCTGGGTCTGCTGACACCTCCTGTCGGCGTCGGGCTCTATATTGCCTCGTCGATGAGCAATGTTTCACCCGGCCGTATTCTGAGATCGCTCTGGCCCTTTCTGCTCGCGGTGGCGATCATTCTTGTTCTGTTAAGCCGCTTTCCCTTGCTTTCAACCGCTTTGATCTAACACCTAGCCAACAGAGCT
This sequence comes from Tritonibacter mobilis F1926, assembly GCF_000376545.2. Classification (NCBI taxonomy): domain Bacteria; kingdom Pseudomonadati; phylum Pseudomonadota; class Alphaproteobacteria; order Rhodobacterales; family Paracoccaceae; genus Tritonibacter; species Tritonibacter mobilis. The sequence goes on along the minus strand of NZ_CP015231.1, from coordinate 78,366 downwards.
TATATCACCCAGATCAAGGGGTAAGATCATCGAAATCCCGTGGCCACGCGATATGGCGAAAAAAGGGCCAGAGCACAGCTGATTGGATGTCCGGATGGGCAGATGCGATGACACCTATCTGCCCATCTGCACCGGTTGAAGTCCCCGGAGAGCGTTGCGATCAATCAGCTTTCACACCGACCTCTGGCTGAATTTCGCCTCAGAATTGATATTCCAGTCTGAAAGAGATCCCATAGCTGTCATATCCACTGGCTCCAATCCCGTCATAGTAGGATTGGATCTGGAACTGTCCGCCATTCACCATTCTATGCATCATTCCCAGGTCGATACGGGCACGCCCCCCTTCGTAGTCAGGGCTAACCGATGCAGCATGCCCTGACCCGTTGACGAACGAGCCAATGGCTTTGACGCCACCAGTTAGGGTCATCTCACCTTCCCCGGTGTAAAGGGGCATCGGGGCAACAAAAGCGAGCCCCGCCTCGATCTGCCCAAGCTCAACGGTCTGTTTAGGTATCCGGTTGCCGGGTGTGTCCGTATACGCGGATTGAGCCTCTCGGGCATAAGATGCCTTCAGACTTGGAATGATATCGACCTCCCCGTAGTCCAGCACACCGGACACCTGAAGCGAAGCGAGCAATCGATTGGTGTCAAACTTGTCAGTATACGTGCCGAATGGGGTGATTTTATTTGAGGACTGCCCGTAGAGCAGCCGCCCATCAAAGTAGAGGTCTTTCTCAGGAAGGCGAGCAACAAAATACGGACCAGCAAGCCAGCCGGTACCTTGGACTGTAGCCGCGCCATCTGTCTGATCCATGTGGTCAAACTGCAGCATGCCGCCAACAAGCAAGTTCGGATTGAGCTTTATATGACTACCGATAGAGCCAAACAGATATGTCAGATCACGGTCGCTTTCATTCGTCCAAGAACCATTTAGCATCATCCAGACCGGAGCGTCCGACCGGTTGGCAAAGTTGAAGGTCCCCGTCCCTCGAGACACCTGACTATTGAGACGCCCGGTTTCCGATCCCAACAGTAAATGTGCGAGCTCCGGTTGGTTTTTAAGCAATAGATCAACACGTGATTGCATGAACTGAGAGATCTGGGTCTGTGTCTCAGTGATCGTCGTGTCCCTTACGCTGAGTGTATTTGACATCTCATTGCCGTTGCCTGCGGCATCTGTGGCAGCCCCTGCGGGAACAGAGACGGTGACTTCACCTCCACCTATTGCAGAAAGCGTCGCGACCCACGCAGTACCTGTTCCGGACAAGGAGGTAAGCGTAGCATTGCCCAAGTTGAGTTCGGACCCGTAAAAACCCGTGACTGGTTCTGAGAATGCAATGTTAACGACCACGCGATCTCCGGCGGCCACCTGTGTCGAATTGGTCGTCAAGGTGACCGTAGGGGCTTCATTATCCGTGACGGTGACCGTAAAGCTGACCTGCGTCGCAGCATTGCCCGCACTGTCTGTTGCGTCCATCGTCACCGTGGTCACCCCAAGAGGGAAAACATGTAGCCCGGTCAGAATAGTACTGCCTGCACGATAGGTAATGGACGGTGTGGGGCCGCTGTTATCGGTGACCGAACCCAAATTGGTGACATCCAATGTGGCGGTAACACCTCCAATATCTGCAGGCGCGGTTTGGTCGGCTGGTGCGGTGATGACCGGCGCCTCGCCATCCGTCACAGTCACTGTGAAACTTTGCTGCGTTGCCGCGTTACCTACATCATCGCTCGCATCCATCGTCACCGTAGTCACCCCAATCGGAAAGGCATGAGCCCCGGCAAGAGGCGTGCCACCGATGGCATAGGTAATGGCTGGCGTGGTGCCGCTATTGTCCGTGACCGACCCCAGTGACGTGACATCTAGCGTCGCCGTATTTGCGCCCGTATCGGTGGACGCGGATTGAGGACCGGGGGCAGTGATCACCGGCACTTCGCCATCCGTCACGGTGACCGTAAAGCTCTCCTGCACCGCCGCATTGCCCGCCCCGTCAGAGGCATCCATCGTCACCGTGGTCATCCCCATCGGAAAGGCATAAGCCCCGGAAAGAGGCGTGCCGCCAATGGCATAGGTAATGGCTGGCGTGGTGCCGCTGTTGTCCGTGACCGACCCCAGCGACGTGACATCCAGCGTCGCGGTATTTGCGCCAGCATCGGTGGACGCGGATTGAGCACCGGGTGCAGTGATCACCGGCACTTCGCCATCCGTCACGGTGACCGTAAAGCTCTGCTGCACCGCCGCATTGCCCGCCCCGTCAGAGGCATCCATCGTCACCGTGGTCACCCCCATCGGAAAGGCATGAGCCCCGGAAAGAGGCGTGCCGCCGATGGCATAGGTAATGGTTGGTGTCGTGCCACTGTTGTCCGTGACCGACCCCAGTGACGTGACATCTAGCGTCGCCGTATTTGCGCCCGTATCGGTGGACGCGGATTGAGGACCGGGGGCAGTGATCACCGGCACTTCGCCATCCGTCACGGTGACCGTAAAGCTCTCCTGCACCGCCGCATTGCCCGCCCCGTCAGAGGCATCCATCGTCACCGTGGTCATCCCCATCGGAAAGGCATGAGCCCCGGAAAGAGGCGTGCCGCCAATGGCATAGGTAATGGCTGGCGTGGTGCCGCTGTTGTCCGTGACCGACCCCAGCGACGTGACATCCAGCGTCGCGGTATTCGCGCCAGCATCGGTGGACGCGGATTGAGCACCGGGTGCAGTGATCACCGGCACTTCGCCATCCGTCACGGTGACCGTAAAGCTCTGCTGCACCGCCGCATTGCCCGCCCCGTCAGAGGCATCCATCGTCACCGTGGTCACCCCCATCGGAAAGGCATGAGCCCCGGAAAGAGGCGTGCCGCCGATGGCATAGGTAATGGTTGGTGTCGTGCCACTGTTGTCCGTGACCGACCCCAGCGACGTGACATCCAGCGTCGCGGTATTTGCGCCAGCATCGGTGGACGCGGATTGAGGACCGGGGGCAGTGATCACCGGCACTTCGCCATCCGTCACGGTGACCGTAAAGCTCTGCTGCACCGCCGCATTGCCCGCCCCGTCAGAGGCATCCATCGTCACCGTGGTCACCCCAATCGGGAAGGCATAAGCCCCGGCAAGAGGCGTGCCGCCAATGGCATAGGTAATGGCTGGCGTGGTGCCGCTGTTGTCCGTGACCGACCCCAGCGACGTGACATCCAGCGTCGCGGTATTTGCGCCAGCATCGGTGGACGCGGATTGAGGACCGGGGGCAGTGATCACCGGCACTTCGCCATCCGTCACGGTAACCGTAAAGCTCTGCTGCACCGCCGCATTGCCCGCCCCGTCAGAGGCATCCATCGTCACCGTGGTCACCCCAATCGGGAAGGCATAAGCCCCGGCAAGAGGCGTGCCGCCAATGGCATAGGTAATGGCTGGCGTGGTGCCGCTGTTGTCCGTGACCGACCCCAGCGACGTGACATCCAGCGTCGCGGTATTCGCGCCAGCATCGGTGGACGCGGATTGAGCACCGGGTGCAGTGATCACCGGCACTTCGCCATCCGTCACGGTGACCGTAAAGCTCTGCTGCACCGCCGCATTGCCCGCCCCGTCAGAGGCATCCATCGTCACCGTGGTCACCCCCATCGGAAAGGCATGAGCCCCGGAAAGAGGCGTGCCGCCGATGGCATAGGTAATGGTTGGTGTCGTGCCACTGTTGTCCGTGACCGACCCCAGTGACGTGACATCTAGCGTCGCCGTATTTGCGCCCGTATCGGTGGACGCGGATTGAGGACCGGGGGCAGTGATCACCGGCACTTCGCCATCCGTCACGGTGACCGTAAAGCTCTCCTGCACCGCCGCATTGCCCGCCCCGTCAGAGGCATCCATCGTCACCGTGGTCATCCCCATCGGAAAGGCATGAGCCCCGGAAAGAGGCGTGCCGCCAATGGCATAGGTAATGGCTGGCGTGGTGCCGCTGTTGTCCGTGACCGACCCCAGCGACGTGACATCCAGCGTCGCGGTATTTGCGCCAGCATCGGTGGACGCGGATTGAGGACCGGGGGCAGTGATCACCGGCACTTCGCCATCCGTCACGGTAACCGTAAAGCTCTGCTGCACCGCCGCATTGCCCGCCCCGTCAGAGGCATCCATCGTCACCGTGGTCACCCCCATCGGAAAGGCATATGCCCCGGCAAGAGGTGTGCCACCGATGGCATAGGTAATGGCTGGCGTGGTGCCGCTGTTGTCCGTGACCGACCCCAGCGACGTAACATCCAGCGTCGCGGTGTTTGCGCCAGCATCGGTGGACGCAGATTGCGCACCGGGGGCTGTGATCACCGGCGGCTCTGTGTCGGTGACGCTTATTGAGATATTTAGTGTACCTTCGGTGTAGAACGGAGAAGACGCTGGCCCGGTCGCAACAGCATTGCAGGTTCCGACACCCACCATATTCAGTGTTAACCCAGACGCCGTACACACGCTGGATGTATTGCTGGCCAATGAGGGCGTCATCCCAGACGGTGTCACCAACGCCAGTGAGACAGAGCTGCCTTCAGCTGCCGTAGTAGGCGCGCTACCAATTGAGAAATAAGGTGTGTTGGGACTGGGATCGGCGGCAGATACGTTATAACTTAGCGTGACCGAGCTGCCCGTCGTGAGCGTAATGGTACCCGCCGCCGTCACCGATGTGTCACCCGCTGCTGTGATATATGTACCAGTGCAGGTAATGGTCGAATTGAGACCAGCACTTGTGGGAGAGCAATTGAGCATCGGCCCGACACTATTGGATACACTCACTGCCGAGACCGCGGAATTGTGGGTATCTATCGCCACCGTAAAGGTAATCGTCTCACCAGATCCGGAAAAATTACTCGGTGAAGCTGTTTGGCTGGTAATGTATTGTGCCTGAGCAGGCGCGCAAAAAATGAGCATGACCCACAGTGCTGCCAACTGACTAACGCGCCAGAACGATTGAAAAATCGACATTGAAAAATTCACTTTTTGTCCTCATCTGAAATCATGCAAGAGTGGCGTGTAGTTTGAGTTGAGCAGTAAGAGCCCCAGTGCCGCTTGCCTGATGATCGTGTTTCATTTTGTGCGTTGGCTCTCACCCATGACCGATCCGGCACGCTGCATTCGCACACAGCGTTTGGTGGTCCTTGACCAGAGTGGTCGCGCGCAATGGTTTTGAGAGAAGTAGAGATCGGCTTGAGAACGCGGCCCCAAGCCTGCAGGCGACCCCAGGCTCCACCTATCGAGATGCCTTGATCCCAAAACCGAGTATGAATCTTAATTCCGTCCAAACTGACAACCCTGCAAAGCATATGAATCCGCCAAAAGCGGAAGCACAAACCAAACAGCCTGCTGCCTGCGCCGACACGGATCTCTCCGCAGGATCATCCCAAGGGTCAGCATCTATGTGGTGCGGCTAATTTTAACACCACGTCTTCTCAGACTGATGTCAGGAAAGCCAAACAGCGTGGGCTATGTCAAAACTGTGGCATCAATAATTTTCTGACAGTTTTTCGGAGCTGCATTTTTGCAACATGAAAGATGTTCAGAATAACCTGACCGAAAGCACCCGCAGATACAGCAAGGAGCTAGGGTCTGGATTCATTGGTTTTCACAGCCGGTAGATGACGATCGCAGCCCGTGCGATAGCCAAGAGGAGTACTGTGGGACAACGGTCGTATTAGGTTGCCACACGCCGCCAATCCTTGAGCCTGCCAAACATGATCTCGATCCGGTTGCGCCGCTTGTATCGGCGCTTGTCGAACTTGACGGTTCTCTTCCACTGCTTTCGACCAGGGATACATGCGCGCATTCCTCAATCTTTCAACGCTTCTCTGAACCAGTCGGCATCATAGCCGCGGTCCCCGAACAGCCAGTCGACATCCAGCAGGCTGCTCAGCACTGCTTGTGCGCCGATGCAATCGCTGATCTGTCCAGCGGTCACAAACAGGCTCAGTGGGCGGCCTTTGCTGTCGCAGATGGCGAGCAGCTTTGTGTTCATGCCGCCTATGGTTCGGCGAATCAGGCGTCCACGCCCCCCGTTTCCACGCCCATACTGGTCGCCGTTCGGTGGGCCTTGAGATAGGTCGCATCGATCATGGCGGTCTTCTGTTCGCAGTGCTCGGACGCTAGGTCAGCCATCATCCGGGCAAAGATGCCTCTATCGCTCCACCGCTTCCAGCGGTTGTAGAGTGTCTTGTGCGGGCCATAGGCTGCTGGTGCGTCACGCCACCGTAAGCCATTGCGGTTGATGAAGATAATACCGCTCAACACACGCCGGTCATCGATGCGAGGTTTGCCGTGGGATTTCGGGAAGAAAGGCTCAAGACGCGTCATCCGCGCGTCGGTCAGCCAGACAAGATCAGTCATGTGCACCGCTCGTTTTTTGAACTGTGATTCATGCCATCCGATGAAAATCAATGGGTCGTGACCCTAGGCTCACAAGGAAACGCCAACACGAAATAGTCCAACATATTTGAATCACTGCCTTGGGTGGTTCATATTTTTCGGATTACGACCTCCCCATCAATCGAGGTAGGCTCGAATGCAAGACAGACTGGAAACCGTGCTGCGAAATGCGCAGCAGATCTCAGGCTCGCCCGCAATTACAAACTCTATCTCTTCACATTTCGAAATCATGGCGGACCCATCCCGACGACCCCGCCCCTCTGCGGCCATTGACCACACGCGGCGCGCCGCCGACTGCCCCGAGGTTTCGCACTGCTCCTGCGGTGCGAAACTCGCACGGGCAGATCAATCCACCAAGTTGCCCACAGCCCGCGCAACATCCGCCGAGTTCAATGCTCTCACGCTCAATGCCGCGACTGAAACCCTCCGAGCGATACTGATGCACGAGAGGTCAGAACAATTCTCAGACCTCGGCGGATGCATCACTCGCGTATGTCAGATGCATGGGGCTATGACGAGGCGCTCTGGCTTGTGGTTCTGATGGACATCAATACACCGGCACATCCCGCCAAAGCGCGCTAAACGTGAAAGCCCGCCTCGATGTAGGTAACGCCACCATAGCGCGGCAGCCTTGGGTATGGAAGGATTAGCCATGGCTAAAACCATATCACTAAAGCAGAAATCACGCGCGGAGTGGAGGCCGCAAAGGCCTGTGATCTTGTGGTCTCCGCTGTGGAATTAGGTCCGGACGGATCCATCAGAATTTTCTGCCCAGTGGACGAGCCTGAGAAAAAGCGCAATGCTCTAGGGCCAAAGCAATGGTGACCGACGTTCGCAAGAACTATCCCGGCTAACAGTTGAAACGCTCAAATCAGGCAAGCACGCATTCAGGTGTGCGTCGAGGGCTACCCGAATAGAAAGATCCGCCTGAATGTCGGGATGGATCACCCCAAGTTTTCGGAGCACTACTGGAGCAGACGCGCGGGTATCGAATTGAAACATGAGCCAGAAACGACCACCGTGCGTCAATCGATCCAATGGCTGAGGGACAAGGATCTTCAGCATCTGGAACGTATAATCGAAGCCCGACAGGCTTCTGCAGCAACACTTCGCCAGCGTAAAAGCCTTCTAACCCGCCTGTGCCAACACAAGATAGATGATGGCGATGAATACGGAGAACGAGCCTGAACGCACTGCCAGCGGCCTTTGTGAAAGTACGAGATGTGCGCGCGGCGACGCCAGCAGAAGCTGACAACATGATGAAAGCTGCCCGGTCAATGTATCACTGGGCTTGCGACGCTGGGCATGCCGAGGTGAACCCACTCGTAGGAATAAGGAAAATTCACCGCAGCCAAGGCGGCGCAACTCCATGGACACCTGATGACCTACGCAAATTCAAAGAAGCCCACCCCACCGGGACCATGGCTCACCTCGCGCTAACCATTCACATGTTTACGGCGGCTAGATCGAGCGATGCAATTTGGTTGGGCCGCAAGCAAGAATTTGAAAGCCACGGTTCACGGTGGCTGGGTTGGCAACCCAAAAAACGCGGCGCTGCTTTCGTCGAAATCCCTATGGCCGCACCGTTGCGTGAAGCTATTTCTGCAGTGGCCAGAATTGGCGACGCCTACATCCTGAGTGAGCACGGCAATCCATTCAAAAGTGCTGATACCTACCGTAATTGGTTTAGGAAACGCTGTGATGAGGCGGGCCTGCAGGGCAGGTCATCCCATGGCGTGAGAAAGGCCTTGGCTGAAATTCTGGCCGAAGAAGGCCGCAGTGAGCACCAGATCATGGCCGTTCTATCGCACACGCGACCTAGTACCTCTGCAATCTACACGAAAGGCGCAGAACGTCGCGCGATAGCCGCCGAAGCGATGCGCTCGATCAGTGGGTTTTCCTGGTAATGTGGACCACGCGCAATTTCAGTGCGGTCCACAATCTGAAATAAGTCATTTTTATCAATGGGTTGATTGTAGAATGGCGCCCCCACACGGCATCTTATATCTATATCTTGATGTGCCGCCCTGACCGCTGCGCACCAATCGACCCATAAAAATATAGGCTAAGGTGTTTCAGCCTGTTCCGTCTTGCCCCATCCTATACTATATATTGGAGGGGGACCGAAAGGGGGACTGGAATGGCGCGCCCGTTGCACAAATTCAGCGCAGCTGAAATCAGGAATGCCCACCCCGGCAAACATTCTGACGGCGGCGGCTTGTGGCTCTACAAGCAAGATGCCGATCATGCGAAATGGGTCTTTCGCTTCACGGTCCACGGCAGGCGGCGCGAAATGGGGCTTGGGGCTTATCCTTCTGTCACCCTCGCGCAAGCGCGTGACAAGGCCAAAGCGGGGCGCGCTTTGATCGAGGCAGGGAAAGACCCGATCAAGGACCGGGAGCGCAAGCGGCGCGAGGAAGCCCGTCAAATGCACCTTCTTCAAGATGTGGCCCTTGATGCTTTCGAAAGCAGGAAGGCAGAACTCAAAGGCGACGGTATGGCAGGACGGTGGTTCTCGCCGCTGGAAATCCACGTCTTGCCAAAGCTGGGCAAGGTGCCCGTCTCAGAACTGGATCAACGCGACATTCGCGACACGCTCGCCCCCATCTGGCACAGCAAGGCGGATACGGCACGAAAGGCTATGAACCGGCTTAGCATCTGTATGCGCCATGCTGCGGCCTTGGGGCTGGAAGTGGACCTGCAAGCCACAGACAAAGCCCGCGCCCTTCTTGGCAAGCAGCGGCACAAGGCGCAATCCATTCCGGCGCTCCCATGGCAGGAGGTGCCAGCCTTCTATCAGAGCCTTGATGAAGGCAGCCCGACGCACCTTGCCTTGCGTCTGTTGATCCTAACGGCAGTGCGTTCAAAGGCCGTGCGGTTTCTGCATCTGGACCAGATCGAGGGTGATGTTTGGACCGTACCGGCAGAGAACATGAAGGGGCGGCGCGACGCGACCAGTGATTTCCGCGTGCCTCTTTCATCAGAGGCGCTGACAGTCATTGAACAGGCCAAGCCCTTCGCCCGTGATGGGTCGCTTTTCCCGGGCGCGCGCAAGGGGGTGATTTCAGACATGACCATGTCAAACCTGATGAAGCGGCGCGGGATGGAGGCGCGCCCGCATGGCTTTCGGTCCAGCTTTCGGGATTGGGTCGCGGAGGCGACCAGCACGCCGCATGATGTGGCAGAGACCGCTCTCGGGCACACTGTCGGCGGGAAAGTTGAGCGTGCATATCGGCGAACAGATTTTCTCGACCAAAGGCGGCATTTATCACAATCTTGGTCCGCCTATGTTTCCAGTAGGGAGGAAACAAATGAAGCAAAGGTTTGAAGACGTCGTTGATGATTTACTCAAGACTGGATTCGTGGACATCGTCGCCGATATGTTTTCAAATGCGGACGGTATTAATGATTTTTACCAAGAGAGTTACGGCTTGATTGCCAACGGTATCGCCAAGCACGACACTCGCAAACTGGATCGCCTGATAGATAAGGCTGAGAGTGACGGATGGGCCTTCGAAGCAATGCGAAGGGGTGCAATCGTTACCCAAAAACACATGGACTATCTTGACCCAAAAACTGCTGAGTGGAGCGCAGACTTCATGGCTGGAGATGTGAAAAAACCATCAAGCAGCGGCCCCAAACCCAACATAGCCAGCGAATTCGCAAAATCGCTAACGCATTATCTTGTTGTGATAGCTGAGGAACTCGGGCTGCAAAAGGGGCGGCACAGCGCCACGTTGGAAGAACACTCTGCTATTGACGCTGTACGCGTCGCCCTTTCCAAAAGAGGCTGCCACTTGAGTTATTCCGCGATTGAAAGCTACGATAAGGCCGGTCGCAAACCCGGGAATTGGAAAAGACTTATGAAGTTTTTTCCGACCGAAGAATTCTAAATTTACTCATGATGCTCCTACACAACCCAAGGAGTATCATGTGAAGTACCTGACCTTCAGAGACCTTCAGTCCAAACTCGGCAACCGTGGCCGGACCACAATCTACCGCGACGTTGAAGCAGGCCGCTTGCCGCGTCCGGTGAAAATCGGCTCTCGCCTTTATTGGTGTGAAGATGCTGTCAACGCCGCAATCGCGGCTCTTGCAGAGTAAGACCCGCCCCACCTGCGCAAACGCGCTGGGCGGAGGCGGGAATATATCCGGCAAGATATCCCCCACACATAAGCCCAGCGCCTTGCACATTCAATGTAAAGGACGACCAATGACAACCGACTCCAAATGGGGCGCGGCGCGCTTCACTGTGACCAAAACTTGCGGCGCTGGCGAGACCATCACCGTATCCGGGCGAGACCGCTGGGCGCTGGAATGCCTGATCGACGCAGACCAAAAGGGCTGCACCCCCATCGATACCCCCGGCCCACGTTGGTCGGGATATGTCCACAATCTGCGAAAACTGGGCGTCACGATTGAAACCATCACAGAACCGCATGACGGCCCATTCAAGGGGACACATGCGCGTTATGTGATCCGCTCCACAGTCACGCGTTTGGACAACGGGGACGCAGCTTAATGGCCTCTGAGAAGCACACAAAGCCCCGCGACCCTTGGGAACGCCGCCTGATCCGCAAACACGGCTTCCCGCAACCTCTGGCGCGCGCATACGCCGATCTTCGCAAGGGGCTGCCCGACTGATGGCCAAGCCCTACAAACAGCGAAAAAAGGGGGCTGGGCGTCACGTCCAGCTCTCTGAATACCTACAGTCGACAGAGGCATGGGCGCATATGAAACCTGGCCCTCGTGCACTCTATGTCGCTATCAAGCGGCGGTATAACGGTCACAACAACGGGCGCATTTCTATCAGTCACGAAGAGGCCGCGAAGGCAATCAGCGTTTCGCGCAATACGATTGGTCCCTACTTCAAAACGTTAATCGAACATGGGTTCATCCGCGTGACGCGGAAAGGCTACCTCGGACCAGAGGGCAACGGGCGCGCCTCACTCTACGCGCTGACGGAAGCTCAGACGGCTGACAGGAAGCCCGCCACCCGCGAATTTGCCAGATGGAAAAAACAGACCCCCCGCGCAAAATCTGTGCGTGGCCATCCCAAAAACTGTGATTGAGGCCCGATCCGCAGCGGTTATCACCCCAAAAATTGGGGCAGTATCCGAGAAAATTGTTTGTTTCCTCTGCCCAAAATTTGGGGGCATTTATAGATATAGCCATGGGCAGGGGGAATAAGTAAGCCGCCACGAGGGATTCAAAAGCAAGGAAAGCTCTCGGATAGAGCCAACTGGATCAACGCTCTTGCGCTGTTGTGTCTAGCTTGGGGATTGGCGGCAAGGTATTGAACCACGATGTCCACGATTTGCCCATTCTCAACGCCGTCCGGTGGGCAGGTCTGCAAAGCCAAATCCGTAATGGCGTTGTAACTTTCACTGTCAAACTCATCTGGCTTGACCAACTGTATGCCGCGCAAAGCACCCCATTTGAGACCATCCACTGCCCCCATTATAAAGCCGAGGCAAAAACCACGTTCTACTCCTATTGGGTTGTCCGCTTCGCACCCTTCAAGCAAATCGTTTCCCGAAATTGACCCGGCACTGACCAGCGTTCCTGAGAACAGAAAGGCGACACACATCAAACATCGCGCAACTTTCATTGCTTCCCCGGCTTGTCGCATTCTCGCCAAGGATTAGGCGCTATGATAAACTTTGCAAATGATTTCGAAGGATATCACGACTGACCATGGGGGCGAAAGGTATCGGCAAGCGCAGTTTTTTCTCAGCAAAAGACACTACCGATAGCCTGAAGGCTGTTGATATTAGGCGCTGGGCGCGCGACGGACTGTTGCGCCCCTCTACTCAGTTTCATTGGCAGTGGAGGACCGATGAGAAAATCACCGCGTCCATTGAAGTGCGGATAGAAACACGCCACGCCTTGCGCCTGAACTATCGCAGCCGATCACCCGGCACAGATTGGAAGGGCTTTGACTACCCGGTCTTGATGGATTGGACCTCTTGCCACTTCGGAGGCGAACGCCCTTGGTTCCGTTGTCCAGCGACGGGCTGTGGAAACCGTGCTGCCAAGCTGTATGGGGGCGCTGTATTTGCGTGTCGTCGCTGCCATGACCTCGCTTACCCTTCACAGCAGGAAGCTGCCCCCGACCGCGCAGCGCGGCGCTGCGAACGCCTACGTGCGCGCCTTGGCTGGCATGGTGGGATTTTTGACTTGCCGGAGGCCAAACCCAAAGGAATGCACTGGCGAACCTATGAGCGCTTGCGGCGCGGCGCAGATGATGCCGCGCGGGAAGCCTGCTCTTTGTTCTTAGAGCGCTATGGATACGACCCCGCGACTAGACGCTTGATTTCGAGCATGATGGATTTTGACGACGTAGCAACACGTGAAAGGGGGACTTAAAGGGGGACTAGACACGCAGCACCTGAAAATACCGGATATTTATCATGTAGTTAAGGTGATGATATGGTGCCCCCACACGGACTCGAACCGCGGACCTACTGATTCATACCACTACGACTTTCGCCGCCACGCACATGGCGCTTTGTGGTCTGGACTTTCTCTTCACCATGACCCCGAAAGGCTTTAGGTGGGTGCCGTCAAGTCTCTACACGTTCAATCCAAGTTGCCTCGGAAAGCTTCGCTCGGGATTGCCAACAACCGAAGCTGCTAAGGTTTCCCCGAATTTGACACCAGTTCACCTCAACGTTTCCATCGAGGGCTGCAACTTGCCTCAGAATTGAGCCTGAGACGACGCTACAAATCAGTTGCTCTACCAGCTGAGCTATAGGGGCACTAATACTACACTTTTCTCGCATTTAATGACTGACCAAGGTTGCAGCCAGCTAAAACGCAAGTAGCGAGAACCTCGTCCTCACCGTGCAGAGCGTTTATCGCGACAGGATTTAAAAGACAAGATCGATTCTTGGCAAATGTGTTGAGTTTTTTGCCCGTCATGAAGGTGGGGCATATCCTTAGGTTTCACAGATCGCATGGACAGTGGCCTTCGTTTACTTGATCTGGTCCTGAGCCTGCATGGGCGGCTCATTCAGCTCTGTGTCATCGTTTTCCACGCCCGCTTTTAGATCAGAAAGCACAGAAACTGCATAGTCTGCATAGGGCCCAATCCAGCGCGTCTGCAGATCGTGGATGGGCAAGGCGTCAAAGTGGTTCCACCTCTCTCTTCCGCGTCGCTCGACGACGATCAATCCAGCCCTTTCCAATACGCGCAAGTGCTGCATCACAGTGCATCGATCAAGTTCATGCATCGCCTCGCACAGGTGACCTGTCGTTTGCGGTCCTGACCTCAACAGGTCAACGAGCCGCCGTCTCACTCTGTGCCCAAGTGCTTTGAACAGAGCGTCGTATTGGTCTTCTATTGACATGTTATAATATTATAACATTAATTGCGTGAAGCAAAGGGAGGAATACCCAATGGAACCAAAATTCACCGTCGCTGGACGTATTTCCAAACCTGTCGAAGAGGTTTTCAAAGCTGTGGTCGAACCGGGGCAGCTAACGCAATACTTTGCGACGGGTGGTGCGTCAGGCAGGCTGGAGGCAGGTGTAGAGGTCGCGTGGAATTTCCATGAAAGCACTGGCGCGTGCCCTGTACTGGTTCAGGAGGTCGTGCCCAACCGCAAGATTGTCCTACAGTGGGAGCCGGAAAAGGACTCCGCAACATGGACGACAGTTATAATGGAATTTCAACCGCTTGATGATGACCGAACACTGGTTCGGATCACTGAATTTGGTTGGCCTTCAACGCCTGAGGGTCTGTCCTCGTCTTTTGTAAACTGCGAAGGATGGACAGGCATGATCTGCGCGATGAAGGCATGGCTTGAGCACGGTATCAACCTGAGAGAAGGTTTCTACAAGTAACCACATTCTGCCCGGCCAGGAGCACCAGGCCACGCGGTCGCTAACGCGCAGCGTTGGATTGCGGCGAGTTCATGAGACTGCTCCACGCCTCATACTGCGACAGGTAGATTCTACCGTTCAGCTCCTCGACAAAGTGCGAACGCTGCAATCGATCCATCACTGGCCCCTTCACCTCGGACAAATGCAGCCCCACTCCCATGTCTTTCAGGCGATGATTGATGGCTTCCAAGCTTTCGAGAGCGGAATAATCGACCACATTCACCGCAGAGAACATCAACACCACGTGTTTGATGGCGCAGCCCTCGGTCACTCGCTTCTGGATCAGATCCTCTAGGAAGCGCGCGTTCACAAAATAGAGGCTTTCATCCACCCGCAGCGACACAAGTGTAGGGTCGGTTTCGACGTCGTGACGGTCAATGTTGCGAAAATGTTGCGTGCCGGGGACCAAGCCAACTTCTGCGACATGGGGGCGCGAGGTTTTGTAAAGGTGCAAAACAATAGAGGTCAACACACCTGCTGCAACACCGATTTCGACCCCGAACGTCAGCGTCAGCAGGATCGTTGCCGCCACAGCCACAAAATCCGCGTGAGAATAATTCCACGTCTTTTTCAGGATCGAGAGATCGACGAGGCTTAGAACGGCGACGATGATCGTCGCGGCGAGCGTTGCGTTGGGTAAGAAATGCACCAACGGGGTGAGTGCAACGGCAGCGATCGCGAGGCCGATCGCAGTGAATGCCCCCGCTGCAGGCGTTTCAGCGCCAGCATCAAAGTTCACAACCGAGCGTGCAAAACCACCCGTGACAGGATAACCACCCGTAAAAGCGGCCCCAAGGTTTGCTGCACCCAACCCTATCAACTCCTGATCCGGATCTATGCGCTGACGTTTCTTTGCTGCGAGCGTCTGAGCGACCGAAACGGATTCAACAAATCCAATGATGGAAATGAGGATCGCAGGCATCAGGAGCGCGCTGAGCAAATCAGGCGAGAGGCCAGGCCATGTGAGTGGGGGTAGGCTTTGCGGAACTTCCCCAACGATTTTTACTCCTCGATCCGTGAGGTCAAAGATCCACACTACCAAGGTAGTGGTCACGACAGCAGCTACCGGACCGGCTTTAGTCAGGATGTCGGCCAGCAACGGAGGCGTTCCAATCCGCTGCAATGTTGGTTTCAGATTTTTACGCACCCAAAACAGAAAACCCGTTCCGGCCACACCAATAGCCACTGTGATCCAGTTGATATCCCCGACATGCGTTAGGATCGAATAGAGCATCTCTGGCAATGTATGCCCACCCGCATTGATGCCTAGGATATGTTTGATCTGACTGGTTGCGATCAACACACCAGAGGCCGTGATAAACCCTGCGATGACCGGATGGCTCAGGAAATTGGCCAGAAACCCAAGCCTGAAGACGCCCATCAGCACCAAAAAGCTACCTGAAAGGAAGGCAAGCGTGAGCGCTGCGACTGCGTATCCTATTGTCCCTTGTTCAGCGACCTGCCCCACCGCTGAGGCCGTCAATAAAGAGACCACAGCAACCGGCCCGACAGCCAATGCGCGGCTGGTGCCAAACACCGCGTAGAGAATGATGGGAGCGATAGAGGCATAAATTCCGGCTTCCGGCGGCAATCCGGCCAACAAGGCGTAAGCAAGCGACTGCGGGATCAACATGATCGTTACGATCACGGCCGCAATCAAATCATTGGAGAGCGCCGATTTGTTATAGGTCCGACCCCATTCGAGGATTGGGAAGTACTGACGCAAACTGTGCATCTTTGATTTACTGTCCTTTCGCAGCCTGCCGCGTCTCGTGAACTGAGACACAGCTGGCTTGGATGGGGGCCAAGGATTTTGCGCGTTGCGCGCCGTCCCTGATCGCATGATCGCGTGTCTATTCGGCAGCGGCCTTCAGGTTTTCCGGCTTAGCCATCCATTCTTTGCCTTTCAACATGGCTTGCCAATAAATTGGCGGGAGCATCTTTTCCTTGAGAAACCATGCGGCACGAGTTGGTTTGGTGCCATCCAAAAGCCACATTGGAAACGAGGGTTTCAGCGCACCGCCATACCCAAACTCTGCCAGCACAATCTTGCCGCGCTCAACAGTTAGCGGGCATGAGCCATAGCCGTCATATTGCGCTACAGCAGAGCCTCCAGCAATGTCGGCGACAATGTTCTCGGCCACGGTCGGCGCCTGTTTGCGCGCCGCAGCGGCGGTTTTGGCGTTTGGTGCATTCATCACATCGCCCAGAGACCAGATGTTATCAAACTGAGTGTGACGCAATGTTGCCTGATCCACATCGACCCAGCCAGCCGCATCCGCAAGCGGTGAAACCCGAATGAAATCGGGTGCGACCTGCGGCGGGCAAACATGCAGCATGTCAAACTCTACCTTGATCTCGCGGGAATCGGCATCCGGTTGCGATACCTTGAAAGTTGCTGTCTTTGCAGGTCCATCCACGGCAATCAGAGTGTGGAAGAAGTTCAGCGTTGCGTTGTATTTCTCGACGTATTTCATCAGGGCGGGAACGTAGTCCTTCACACCAAACAACACTCCGCCAGCGTTCATAAACTGGATGTCGATATCCTTGCCGACACCTCGGCGGAACCAAGCATCGCCAGACAGATACATCGCTTTTTGTGGCGCACCTGCGCATTTGATTGGCATTGGCGGCTGTGTAAAAACCGCCCTGCCCCGCGTCATCTCTTGCACCAGTTGCCAAGTATACGGAGCAAGATCGTAGCGGTAGTTTGACGTGACGCCATTGCGCCCCAAGGTTTCTTCGAGGCCTTCAACCTGCCCCCAATCGAGCTTAAGGCCCGGACAGACGACGAGGCGGCTATATTTCACCACCCGGCACCCATCCAGGATGACCGCATTGTTCTGGGGTTCAAAGGCCGCAACTGCGGCCTTGATCCACGTCACATCGCGGGGAATGAGGCTGCCCATGGTTTTGGCGGTTTGGCTCGCACTGAAAACCCCACCGCCCACCATCGTCCAACCGGGTTGATAGTAATGGATATCTGCGGGATCAATCACTGCAATCGAGAGATTTGATTTGCGCGCTTTCAGACTCGCTGCGACCGAGATACCGCCAGCGCCGGCGCCAACGATGACCACATCAAATTTTGCGTCTCCGGTATCGGTCGGCGTCCGGCCTCCATTGGCGATACGCCGCGCAACGCCACTCATATCAAACCCAGCCGCCTTGGTTGCCGTGAGGATTTCGGGCATTGGGCGCGACTGTGCTTCGCTGAGCGACCAGAGAGTCGCTGAGCGGGTGCCACTGCGGCAATAGGCTAAAATCGGGCGGGGCAACTCTTCTAAGGCGTCACGAAACGCGGCGACATCCTCATCTGTAACCATGCCGGACTGGACAGGCAGGTAGCGCGTTTCAATTCCAGCAAGCTTTGCTGCAGCATTGATTTCTTCAAACGAAGGCTGATCTGCCCCTTCTCCATCAGGCCGGTTACAAATGATTGCGCGAAACCCTTTGGCCTTGATCTCGGCCACATCTTTTTTCGTGACCTGCGGGCTTACCGTGATTTTGGATGAAATCTCTCTGAGTTCCATGAATTCCTCCCGGGCAGATTGTTACAGACCGTTGACGGGTACCTTGAGCATTGGGCGCCCATCCTTATCGGTTGGTACTTCACCAGCGCGCATATTCACCTGCAGGGACGGAATGATGAGTTTCGGCATATCAAGCTGGGCATCCCGTTCAGTGCGAAACTTGACGAACTCCTCCTTCGTCTTGCCACCGCCGACATGAATGTTGTGCTCTTTTTCTTCGCCTACGGTGGTTTCCCAAGCGATATCGCGACCATTGGGGCCATAGTCGTGACACATAAAGAGGCGCATCTCATCAGGTAGCCTGAGCACTTTTTGAATACTGTCATAAAGCGTTCCGGCGTCGCCGCCCGGGAAATCGGCGCGTGCGGACCCGCCATCAGGCATAAAGAGCGTATCACCGACAAAAGCCGCATTCCCCACCACATGCACCATGCATGCGGGTGTGTGGCCCGGCGTATACATCGCAAATGCCTGCATAGTGCCGATTGTATAGGTATCGCCATCCTCAAGGAGGCGATCAAACTGCGAACCATCTCGCTGAAACTCGGTCCCTTCGTTAAAGATCTTGCCGAAGGTATCCTGCACGACCATGATCTTTGACCCAATTCCGATTTTGCCACCCAACTTGCCTTGAATGTAAGGTGCAGCGGAAAGATGATCTGCATGCACATGGGTCTCGATGATCCATTCGAGCTGCAGGCCCTGAGATTGGATTTGATGGATCAACTCATCCGCATGGTCGTAGGTGATACGCCCGGCGGCATAGTCGATGTCCATTACACTATCGATGATCGCGCAGGCATTTGAGGCAGGATCTTTTACGATGTAGCTGATGGTATTGGTGGCGTCGTCAAAGAAGGACTGAACCTCAGGTTTGACATCCATTTTCACGGGATAAGTGGTCATTTGGCCTCCTCCGGGCATTGTGTCGCGTTACGATGTGGCCTTTAGCGGTAAATTGGACAGCAGGCGGCGCAGGAAAAAACCGCCGACAACGGCGCTTAAAAACAGCGCAACTTCCCAGCGACCCGTTCCAAGGGCGGGAATGGCTGCACCGGGGCAAAATCCTGCAATGCCCCAGCCGATACCAAAAAGCGCCGAGCCGCCAATCAGCTTTGCATCGATCAGTGTTGATGTGGGGATCTGAAAGCGATCCGAAAAGAGGGGCGTGTCGCGCTTCCACACCAGCCGGTAGCCAAGAAAAGTCACCGTCAAAGCCCCCGCCATCACAAAGGCCAGACTGGGATCCCAACTCCCCATCACATCGAAGAAATTCAGCACCTTGGCAGGATTCATCATGCCAGAGAGCGCGATCCCGATCCCAAAGACAAGCCCGGTAAGAACCGTGTAAATCAGTTGCATAGGTTCAGCCTCCGAATGCGTGTCGTATCAGGTAAACCGTGATTGCAGCCGTCGCCATAAATGTCGGCACCGCCACGATGGAACGCAGAGAGAGGCGGGACAATCCGCATATGCCATGTCCCGAAGTGCAGCCAGAGCCAAGGCTTGCACCCAATCCCACGATGAGACCGCCAACCACGATCATGATCGAGCTTGAGGGGACTGAGATCTCAGGCATTGTGCCCGTCACGACAAAAATTGCGCCCGGCGCAATCAACATGC
This sequence comes from Tritonibacter mobilis F1926, assembly GCF_000376545.2. NCBI lineage: Bacteria > Pseudomonadati > Pseudomonadota > Alphaproteobacteria > Rhodobacterales > Paracoccaceae > Tritonibacter > Tritonibacter mobilis. The sequence continues at coordinate 58,938 of NZ_CP015231.1, read as the reverse complement.
CAGCAATCAAAGCAACACGCCATGTGGTCTCTTGGCGCGAGGTCACAAACACTGCACCAGACAGTATCCCCGTCGCCCCCAAAATGCGCCCAAGTCCAAGCATGAGCAGTACCGCAGCCAGCCCGACTAAAGCCCCGCCGCCGAAAGACATCAAAGGTGTAAAGGCCGTTTCCATCAATTATCTCCTGCAGGTTTTCACGCCAAGGATCGAATAGATCGGGCACACCCTGAGTGCGGCGACCAACAGCATCACGATGCCTATTGCTGCAGCGCCATATTTGGCGAGAACGCTATCAAAAAATGGCATCCCACTCAGAAATGCGAGGTATAAAAGCACCAGACCGAGCGTGATGCGCAGCAGGCGATCAAGTGTTCCGACATTGGGCGCCATAACGTCCTCCAAACTGAATTCGATTGGATAAAACGTACAGGACGGGCTTAGGCGGTTCAGTGATATTGTCACTTAAGCGCGATTTTCATACTGCAAGCTCAATCGCTATCCGCAAGCGTCCGCAGCGCTGGTTTGTTGGTGATGGTGATCCGCCCCCGAGATTGCGCGATCAACTCTCGCTTTTGGAAATCATGTAACACACGCGAGATCACCTCGCGTGCTGTACCCAACTCGCTGGCAATCTGCTGGTGCGTTGCGGCGATCTCTTTGTCGCCACCTGCAAGCGTCAGAAGTCGATCCGCGAGGCGCACATCAATCCGACCAAAGGCCACATCATCCACCACGCGCAGCAAATCAATCAGCCTGCGTGAATAGGCTGCGAAAACAAACGAGCGGAACGCGGGCTCCTCTGCCACCAATCTGTCAAAGGCCAACTTGGGCAACACAATAACGGTGATATCACTCTCTGCGACGCCTTCGGCATTATAAGCCTCTTCGGCCAGCATGCAGGCGGTTGTCAGCACACAGCTTTCCCCGGCATCGACCCGATAAAGCACAATATCGCGGCCATTGTCAGACGTCTGAGAAACGCGAATGGTACCGTCAAACAGGAACAATAAACTGTCGGGCAGGTTTTCCGGGCCAAAGACCTGCTGTCCTTTTGCGTAGTGCCGAATCTGTGCGACGTTAAGCAGGCGGTCGCGGACCGGACGCGGCAATGCCTTCGTGCCCTGAAATTTCTCTGTCCAGTCACCTATGGCCATAAACCCCTCCCTAAATGCGACAAAGCCGCCCAACAGCCGCGCCAATTGACGCAGCGATCATGCGGCAAGTTGAAGCGATTACAGAGTATTACGAGGACGACCCCCATAGTTCGCTTGCTCTCGTCGCTCAAATTTCTATTTGCGATGTAGGTTATGTGCAACTTCGGTGACCTTGTCACTGACCCGGTGAACCGCGAGCCGCTAGGCAATCACCAGCCGCACTTGCCCATCGCGGATATCGAGGACCGAGCGAAAAGGACCGACATCATGCTCGACAGTTTCAGTGCAGAGACATTGGCACGCATACAGTTCGCCTTCACCGTTTCATTTCATATCATCTTCCCCGCGCTCTCCATCGGGCTTGCCAGTTTTCTGGCGGTTTTGAATGGGTTATGGATGAAAACCCGAGATCAAACCTATCTGACGCTGTTCAATTACTGGAAAAAAATCTTTGCCGTGGCCTTTGGGATGGGGGTCGTGTCGGGGATTGTAATGTCATATCAGTTCGGCACCAATTGGTCGGTTTTTTCCGACAAGGCCGGACCGGTTGTGGGTCCCCTCATGGCCTATGAGGTCCTGTCGGCCTTCTTTCTCGAGGCGGGTTTCCTCGGCATCATGCTGTTCGGGCGAGAGCGCGTGGGCGAGAAACTCCATATGTTTGCAACCGCCATGGTCGCCTTTGGTACGTTGATGTCGGCCACATGGATCCTGAGCGTAAACAGCTGGATGCAGACCCCAGCAGGGTTTTCGATTGCCGAGAACGGGCAGTTCATTCCCGAGGATTGGTGGCAGATCGTCTTCAACCCCTCCTTCCCCTACCGTTTGGTGCATATGGTTCTAGCGGCCTTCCTGACCACATCACTGGTGGTTGGGGCAGTGGGCGCGCTGCATCTGCTACGCGATCGCAGCGATCAGGAAGCGCGGCGTATGTTTTCCATGGCCATGTGGATGGCAGCGATTGTCACACCGCTGCAAATATATGCAGGCGACATGCATGGGCTCAATACCCTTGAGTACCAACCCGCAAAAGTCATGGCGATGGAAGGCCACTATGAGAGCCACCCGGACGGTGCGCCGCTCATTTTGTTCGGCATCGTAAATCAGGCTGAACGACAGATCGATTACGCGCTCGAAATCCCAAAACTAAGCTCTCTCATCCTCAAGCATTCGCTGAACGCGCCACTTGATGGTCTGGACACGATCCCGGACGATGAAGAGCCGCCCGTCGCCATTGTGTTCTACAGCTTCCGGGTGATGGTCGGGCTTGGCTTTGCGATGCTCGGGCTGGGCCTCTGGAGCCTTTGGGCTCGCTATCGTGGCACATTGTTCACAACACCTTGGTTGCACCGTGCAGCAATCTTGATGGGTCCGACCGGCTTTATTGCGGTGCTGGCAGGATGGATCACCACAGAAGTTGGGCGACAACCTTATACCGTCTACGGCCTCCTGCGAACGAGCGATAGTCTTGCGCCCGTTGCGGCCCCAGCCGTTGCGACCTCACTCGTTGCCTTCATTATTGTCTACTTCTTCGTCTTTGGTGCGGGCACATACTACCTGCTGCAGATGATGAACAAACGCCCGGCAACGCCACGCCTTGGTCTTAGAGACGGTCCTATCCGCACTGCCGGGATTACACCGGCTCAACAGATCGAAGAAGACTTCACCCCCGGCGAAAAGGACACTGCTCAATGATATTCGATCTTGCGTTCATCTGGGCGGGGCTCATTGCTTTTGCAGTCCTGACCTATGTCATCCTTGACGGGTTCGATCTTGGAATCGGTATCTTATTCCCTTTTGGGAAATCCGAACAAGATCGAGACCTGATGATGAATTCTGTCGCACCGGTTTGGGACGGTAACGAGACATGGCTGGTTCTCGGTGGTGGTGGTCTGTTTGCGGTCTTCCCACTCGCCTATGCCATCGTGATGCCGGCTCTCTACATGCCGATCATACTCATGCTCTTGGCGTTGGTGTTTCGCGGCGTCTCCTTTGAATATCGCTGGCGTACTCAGAACAAACGCCTATGGGATATCGCTTTCTTCGGTGGGTCATTTGTCGCGGCCCTATGTCAGGGTATCGCGCTGGGCGCATTGGTGCAGGGGGTCGAGATCGACGGGCGCGCCTATGCAGGTGGCTGGTTCGATTGGCTCACGCCGTTTTCCGTGCTGACCGGATTTGCCGTTGTGATCGGCTACGCCTTGCTCGGCGCGACGTGGCTTGTGCTCAAGACTGAGCATGACATTCAGATGCAAATGCGCGGCTATGCATGGTGGCTTGGCGCTGCAACGCTCGGCCTCATCGGTCTCGTCAGTCTTCTGACCCCGTTTCAGGAGCCAGAGTACTTTCAACGCTGGTTCAATCTTCCCGGCAGCCTATTTTCCATGATCGTACCCTTGTTGATGCTGGGCCTGACCTGGGCCTTCTTTCGAGGGTTGAACGATGGCAAGGATGCGCAGCCGTTTCTGGCCGCACTGGGATTCTTTGTGGTGAGCTATATCGGCATCGGCATCAGCTTCTATCCGATGATGGTCCCGCCCTCCCTGACCATCTGGGAGGCGGCCGCCCCTGATGCGAGCCTTGCCTTTACGCTGGTCGGGGCCGCGATCCTCATCCCCATTATTTTGGGCTATACAGCCTACGCCTACTGGGTATTTCGCGGCAAGATGGATCCGTCGGAGGGCTATCACTGATGAAGCGCGCCCTTCTGATAAAATGGGTTTGGTTTATCGGCCTCTGGTTTGTCAGCGTCGCAATCCTCGGGGTGGTCGCAATGCTTATTCGTGCGATGATCCTATGAATGCGGTGTGAGTGCTGTGCCTACCCATGTGGCGCAGCACTCACCATAACCAAGCTAGTGGCTTTCGATTGTTGCTAGTCTTGCGGCCACATTCTGCAGTTCTGTAAATGCATCGAACCGCTGCTGATGCTGAGCTGCATAGCTGCTGTTTGGCGTTGCCCTACGGGCGACCCGTGACATGTTCGGCATCGCATCCGTCAACGCGCCGTATCGCCCTGACGCAACGGCCGCCACCATGGCCGATCCCAACAGTACCGGTTCTGTGCTCTCTGTGACCTCAACCGGCAGACCCGTGGCATCAGCCAGAACCTGACAAGACAGCGGATGTGTACCTGCACCCCCGGAGACGGACAAAGCGCTCACCGTTATGCCCTGCCCGGCCTGTGCCTGCAGAATTTGGCGCAACCCGTACGCAAGGCCGCACAATCCAGCCACATAGAGCGCCACAAGACTGTCGATACCTTGTTGCAATCCCAGACCTGCGACCACTGCACGGCGTTTGGGATCAGCAAATGGCGCGCGGTTACCCAAATACTCGGGCACCACATGCAACCCATGGGACAGTCCAACCGCCTCGCTAGGGTGTGCAACCTTGTTGAGTGCCTGATCTGCGAGCCATTGTGTCAGGCCCATACCACATTCCGCCGCCAGTTGCGCGGCTTCGGCACTTGCAGGATGCGATGCGGTGAGTTGATCCAAGGCCGCGCCCGCCGCAGACTGGCCGCCCTCGTTGAGCCAAAGCCCCGGCACCATCGCGGACCGATATGGCCCCCAAACACCGGGCACAAAATGTGCAACAGTGCTGGACGTCATCGTACAGGACGAAGTGCCAAAGACGTAGGCCATTGTCTGGCATGCCGCATCCGATGCGCCACTGGCTCCAACGGTCCCCAAACCACCCGCATGTGCATCAATCAGCCCTGCAGCCACCGCGACACCCGCCCTCAAGCCCATCTCTGCTGCCGCTTGCGGTGTCAGCCCCTTCCCCAGAGAGGTCCCGGCTGGGACAATTCGGGATCCGATCCGGGCGAATTCCTGATCAGCCAGATCACCTAACCCTATGCTATGAAAATAACCGGCATCCCAACGATCTTCATGGGCGAGATATGTCCATTTGCAGGTCACGGTACAAATCGAACGCTCCAATGCACCGCTGGCTTTCCACGTCAGAAAATCCGTCAGATCAAAGAAATGAGCAGCGGATGAATAAACCTCGGGCAGGTTTTCACGCAACCAGAGCAACTTGGGCGTTTGCATCTCGGGCGAGATGGTGCCGCCCACATAATCCAGCACAGAATGGCCGTTCGCGTTGATCCGTTCTGCCTGCGTGCGGGCACGGTGGTCAGACCAAACGATAATATCTCGCTCCGGATGGTTTGGATCACCCACCCCGGATATCGCGCCCTGCACCACCAGTGAGCAGGTGGCATCAAATCCAATGCCAACGATCAAATCAGGATCGACTTCCGCCCCGGCCACTGCCTCGCGCACACTCGTGCAGACCGAGCGCCAGACCTGCGCGCTGGATTGTTCAAAATGCCCAGTATCAGAGCGATGCATTTCTAATGCGGTCTTTGCACTGCTGATCAAATGTCCCCGGTTGTCAAATACACCTGCCCGGGCCGACCCGGTGCCCACGTCCACGCCGAGAAAATACTGCATAGGGTCGCTCATGCTGGTGTCTCCTGTCGCAATATCAGATCTGCCACCCGGCTCTTCGCGATCACCTCTCGACCGTTGGGCAGATCGTTGGCTTCAAGCTTGTGGAGTATTTGTTCTTCGGTCAGTTGATAGTGCAGCCACCGCTGCCGCAACCGCGCGGCCAGCACGGGTTCGGGCACATCAATCAGGACAGTTTTGTCGAACCGTGACTGCAGGCGATCCCATGGAGACTGCGCGAGGAGAAGATAGTTGCCTTCGATGATAATCAGCCGGGCCTTGCGATCAATCAGGCGTGCTGATCCGCGTGAAATTTCCAGATCCCGGTCGAACACCGGCACGGCCACCGTATCTTCGTGATCGTCCTGAAGTCTTTGTAAGACCGAAAGCAGCCCGCCCACGTCAAATGTATCTGGCGCGCCCTTCCATGGCCGCCGCCCCTTGGTTTCCAGAATGGCATCGTCGAAGTGGAAACCATCCATCGGGAGCACCGCGCTTGCACCGGGGCGGCGCGCCTCTAACCATCTGTGGAGGGTCTCCGCTGTGGTGCTTTTGCCAGAGCCCGGTGCTCCGGCAATTGCCAGACATCGCCGACCAGGTGCGTCCATCAGCGTGAGAGCCTCCGCAAAGAGACCCTCCATGTCGATCACATGTGACATCAGATCAGTCGGTATTGCGCAGCCTTGTTGCGCAGAAACGGAAGACCTTTGGACATCACCTCATCATGGTCACGTGCCACCGGGCGCCAAACGGCCAGACCAAAACCCACCTCAGGCGGCATATTGATAAAGCTCTCCATTGCTAACCCGCCCTTGAAATCAATCGCTTTCAAGGTGGCAAAGACTTCGTCCCAGTCACAGCAGCCCTCACCCGGTGTGCCACGGTCACTTTCGGACAGGTGAATATAACGCAGATAATCGCGCGCATCGAGGATACCGTTGGCGGCACCTTTTTCCTCGATGTTCATGTGATAGGTGTCAAGGTGGATGAAGATATTGTCGGAGCCCACGCGCTCAATCATGTCACGGGCCTGCCAACCGGTATTGATCAGGTGGTTTTCGTAACGGTTCACCGGCTCAATGCCAAATAGCAAACCGACCGATTTCGCATAAGCCGCCGAGGCCTCAAGGACGCGCGCAACATTGTCGTATTCTCCTTCGGTTGGATAGGTGCCGGTGCGCTGCCCGATCCCACCAAACGTCACACCGGAGAGAGCCTCTGCGCCGCAGGCCTTGGTTTTATCGATCGCGAGTTTCAAATAGGTGATCGCGCCCTCCGGGTTGACCGATGCCCAGTATTGTTCTGGCAACCCCAAAGAGCAAACCGCCCGCAATCCGCTGCGCTCAAGCAGGGCCGCAGTATGGGCCGTGTCGACCTCAGCGGGGCGGAGCATCGGGATTTCGATGAAATCGACTCCATAGGCTTGTGCTCCTATCACGGCGCGCTCCGCGCCTTCGCGATCCCAATTCATCGTCCACATGCTGGTATGTACGCCAAAGCCTTGCATTATTTATCCTTTCCGAAGAATACGTCGAATATTTGCCGCAGGCGGCCAGAGCGCAGAACCATGACGGCGATCAGAAATAGGCCCCATACGGCGGTTGCGAGATGTTGATTAGCGCCAATCAGATTGAGGCCCGAAGACAGCACCTGCAGGATCACCAGCGCGATGATGACGGGGGCAACGCGCCCATGCCCGCCAAAGGGATCAATCCCACCGAGGAAACACGCCAGCACCGTGATCAGCAGCATGGCTTCGCCGTGACCCACGCGCACCGAATTGAACCGCGCCGCCATCAGAATGCCTGCGATCGCGCACAGCACCCCGGAAAGCGTGTAGATCAGCACCAGCGTGCGTTTGGCATTGAGGCCCGCATACTCCGCCGCCCGCATGTTCGAGCCGGTCATATAGACCGAAAACCCATGTGGCGTGCGGCGCAGCAACACATGCCATCCAAGCGCGATCAGGCCAAACAGGATCAGCGGCACGGGAATACCGATCAGGGAGCCATGACCCAGAACGCGCATGTAATCAGGAAAGCCGGAAATGTCGCCGCCCCGGGTCAGGAACTCTCCAAGTCCTCGCAGAAAGATCATCATCGCAAGCGACACCAGGATCGGATGCGCGCCCACATAGGCGACCACCGACCCCATCGCAGCGCCAGCCAGTGCGCCGACCAGCAAGGCCAGCGCGCAACCGAGTATAAAGGCCCCGATGCCCGCTTCGGCGCCGCCGAACTGCATGATGGTCCATGCCAGCGTCAGCCCGCAGATATTTGCGGTAAACACGATGGCGAGGTTTAGGCCCCCCGACAGGATCGGCGCCAGCATCGCAAGGGTCAGCAGACCCAAGAGCGGCATCTGAAATCCCATCGACCCAAGATTCGCACCCGTCAAAAACCTCGGAGAGGCCAGCGAGAAGAGCAAAACCAGCAGGCCCAGCATTGCCAGCAACCCAAGGTTTTCACCATGAGGACCGGTTTTGATCCGGGACATGCGTGACAACAGCGCGGTCATGAGCGGGCCTCCTTGCGACGTGGCCGCAGCGACAGATCGATATTGGATGTTGAAATGGCGATCAGGATGGCAGCGCCGATAATCATCTGGAATGCAAAGGGCGACACCCCGAGCAGGTTCAGCCCGTTCTGCGTGATGGCGACAAACATGACGCCGAGGATGCAGCCCAAAATGGTCCCCTTGCCGCCGCCCAGCCGGGCACCCCCCAGAACAACCGCGGCCAGAACCTCCAGCTCGCGCCCATACAGCGCATTGGGCACCACCTCCTTTACAATATTGACCTGACAGAGACCGGCAATGCCCGCCATCAATCCCATCCAGCCAAAGGCGACCCCTTGCATCACAGCGATATTGACGCCGGCACGGCGCGCACCTTCAGGATTGTCGCCAAAGGCATAGAGCTGTCGTCCAATATTGCTGCGCTGGATCAGTGCCCATGTGGCGATCACGCAGCCGATCATCACCGCGACCGACAGTGTCAGTTCCGACCAGATACCTTGCGCGTTTTCATACTCGAAGATGAAGATGCGCGCGGTCCACCAATCGGGCAGATCGTAAATGTTGCGCCCGCCGCTGAAGAACATCAGCAGACCGAAGAAGGCGTTGAATGTGGCGATGGTCACCACGATCGAGATGATGCGGAAACCGTGGATCAGCCACGCATTGAGCAGCCCAAGCAGGATGCCGAGTGAGCCGCAAAACAAGAACCCCAGCAACCAATTGCCGCCGCCGACACTGATCAACAGCTTGGCGGCGATGTACTGCACCACCGAGGAGGCCACCGCAAAAGAGATATCAATCCCGCCTGCAATCAACACCACCAGCAGCCCAACCGCCCAGATCAGGTTTACGGCGCTGTTGTTCAGGAGCGAGGTCAGGTTGGGCAAGGTGGCAAATTGCGGCGCGGCCACAGCCAGCACGATACAGATGAGCGCCAGTACCACGGCCAGCCGAAGCTCAATCTTATAGGGTCGCAAGAGATCACGCATAGATCCGCTCCTCAAGTTGGGGGACAGTGATGTCACGCGGGTCATAGGTCTGGCGAATGCGGCCATCCGCCATGTGCAGGATGCGGTCGGAATGATACATGACCTCGGTGACCTCATCCGAGATCAAGAGGATCGCCAGCCCTTCCTCCGCCAAGGCGCGAACGATGCGGAAAATGCCCGCACGCGCGCCGACATCGACCCCCACGGTGGGGCAGTCGAGGATCAACAGGCGCGGTTCCGTGGCCAGCCATTTTGCCAGCACCACCTTTTGCTGATTGCCGCCGGACAGGGTCGAGATCGCGTCCTCGGGCGCACCAATCTTGACGCCCAATTCACGGATCCAGTGATTGACCGTCGCCGCTTTGTCGCGATCTGAGATCAGCCCAGTTGCCGTGGTCAGCTTTTGCAAAATCGAAATCACCGTGTTGTCGGCAATTGATTGTTTCTGAAGAAGACCAAGCGACAGGCGATCTTCGGAAACATACGCAAGCCCGCGCCTGATTGCGTCGCGGATGCTACCGGGCCGGTAAGACGCTCCTTCTAGGCGCATCTCTCCCGTATCGACGGGGCGCAGCCCCATCATCACATGGGCCAGCTCGGTTCGACCAGCGCCGATGAGCCCGGTCAGCCCCAGGACCTCGCCCCCGCGAATGTCAAAAGACACATCGGCAAATTCACCCTGACGCGACAGGCCCTTGGCCTCGAACACAACATCTGCATCAGGCAGATCCCGCGCGACCACCTCGTGTTCGATCAAATGCCCGGTCATCAGTTCCCCCAAACGGGCCTGCGTCATGCCCTCGGTCGGGTACACTCCGACCAGATTGCCATCCCGGACCACCGTGACCCGTTCTGCAATATCAAGCACCTCTGCCAAACGGTGACTGACAAACACAATTGCGACCCCGGCAGCGGAGAGTTTGCGTACAATATCAAGCAGCCGATCTGTTTCGGATTGGGTCAAAGACGCTGTTGGTTCATCCATGAAAATGAGGCGCGCGTCGTTCATCAACGCCCGCGCAATCGCCACCACCTGCCGCTGCGCAATCGGTAGATCGTTGAGCGGCGCGGCCAAATCCATGTTGACCCCTAGGCGGGACAGAACCTCGCCGGATCTTTCGGCCATTTCGCGATAGCGCACCGACTGGGGGTGCAGACCGACCAGATCGTCAAAGGCGATGTTTTCCGCCACGCTCATATGTGGAAACAGCGCGAGATCCTGCCAGATCACCGACACGCCGCGCTGACGGGCCTGCACCGGCGTGATCCGGTCCACGGCCGCGCCGAAAAGCTCGATCAACCCCGCCTGTTCAGGTTGATGCACCCCTGTTACCACTTTGATAAGGGTCGATTTTCCGCAGCCGTTCTCGCCCGCGAGACAGTGCACCTCGCCCGCGCGCACTTCGAAATCGACCTGATTCAGCGCCTGCACCCCGCCGAAGGACTTGGAGACCTTGTGCAAGCGCAGCGCAAATTCCTCTGCCGGAGCAGGTGTCATGGATCACCTCTGTTTGCTGGTGGTAGATGAAGGCAAGGCCGCGCCTGTGCCCTCATCTGCCGGATGGTCAGGCGCTCAGAGCCCTTTTTCGGCCAGATCGTCCACCGTCTCGGCGTTGATCTCCAAGAGGTTGTCGGTGATTATATCTCGACCTTCGACATCTGGGTCGACAACGCCGAGCCCCAGAATATCGGTGCCAGCCTCGATTTTCTCACCCTTCACCAGCATCTCGCCGAGGGTGACAAATACCTCGCCTGCCTGCGCCGGGTTCCACATGTAGCCACCGGTCAGCACGCCCGAGTGGATCATTTTGCGACCCTGCCCGGGCGAGAATGGTCCCATGACCTGAATTTCACCGGTCTTGCGGCGTTCCTCCACTGCGCGGCCAGCCCCGATCGGTCCCTGGCTGCCAAATGCGAGAAAACCCTTGAGGTCCGGATTTGCAGCGATCAAATCAAGCGCAGTCGAGCGGCTATCATCGACATTCTCGGCGACACCATACCGGTCGCCAACGATTTTGAGATCCGGACGGTTCTCATCCATCCACGCTATTGCCGCATCAGCCCACGCGTTGTGCAGCGGCACCGTCAGAGATCCAACATAGACCGCATAGCTGCCGCCCTCCTCGGTCTTGTCGGACAGCAGCTTAGCATGCGCCTCGCCAAAGCCCTCGGCCGAGGCCAGCTCGAAATTCCAGTCGACATTCTCAAGCCCCGGTCCTTCGTGCGAGATCACGATGATGCCCGCATCGCGCGCTTTCTTGAGCACCGGCTCCAATGCGGCCTCGTCATTCGGGACCACACCAATGACGTCGACACCTTTTGCGATCAGATCTTCAATCGCCTGCACCTGCAGAGCCGGGTCGGCGGAGACAGGGCCGATCATTTCTGCATCGACACCCAGTTCGGCGGCGCGGCGCGCGATCCCGTCTTCCATGGCGTTAAACCACGGGATACCGCCAATTTTGACGACGATCCCCATGGAAGTTTCGGCAACCGCAGTGCTCGCCATTCCAACGGTCAACGCCAATGCGCTGACCAGTCCGGTCAATCTCTTCATGTCTTCCTCCCTTGCGCAGGCCAATCCCGCGTCTCCTGTCGCGCAACTACGCTCGCATATGCACAACCGATTGTGCAACCGATGCTAAAAAAAACCACACGCCTCCTCAGCGATCGTGGCTTACAGCGATTCTGCGCTGCACAATCGATGTTGCACAGTAACACGAAAGCAGGACAAACTGTCAACGGCTGTTCACATCCGATAGTCAGTCGCGCATTTGTCGCATATGTCATGGTCATGACGGACACGCAGAAAAAGACGATCTACGACATTGCCAAACGCGCGGGCGCTTCGCCTTCGACGGTGAGTGCAGCGCTGAATGGTACGTGGAAAAAACGCCGCATTGCCCAGGCAACCGCTGAGCGCATTATCGAGATCGCTCGCGAACATGGATATTCTGCGAACTTACAGGCGCGCGCCCTTCGTACATCCCGTTCGGGGTTGGTCGCTTTGTTGATGCCAGAATATAATCGGTTCTTCTCCAACATCGCACAGACGTTTTCCCAAGAAGTCCGTGCTCGCAATCAATGCCCGGTCATTATTTCCACTGGACGCGACCCCGATGAGGAACGGTCCACCGTGGCAGACCTGACCTCTTGGTCGATCGATGCGATTTTCTTTGTTGGCACTGTTGCCCCCGACGATCTGAGCCATCAATGCCGTGCAGCGGGCATTCCACATGTCTTTGTTGACCAGCCCTGCGCGATTGCGCCCTCTGTGGTTACAGACAGCCGCACCGGCGCGCGCATTCTGACCCGAGAAATTATCGCCTCGATGACCAAACGCGGGAGGAGCTTCGGCGATGACCCGCGCGAGACAGTCTATTTTGTGGGGGGCGATCGAACGCTGCCCTCAACCAAGAACCGTGTCGACGGCTTTAGCGAAGAGATGTACGCACAGGTAGGCCAGATATCAGCACAGCAAATCTTGGCTTCTACCTATGATCTGGAGGCTGCCACACGCACGATCACGGAGCTTTACGCACAGCTGGGGGGGCTACCCGCAGGTTTGTTCATCAACTCAGACTCGGTCTTCGAGGGTACTCTCAGGTTTCTGGCAACTCTACCTGAACACGAATTGTCCGCTTGCTCATTTGGTTGTTTTGACTATGAGCCCTTTGGTCAGCTGCTCAGATTTCCAGTTCACATGATGCGGCAACGCCATAAAATGTTGGTTCAACGTGCATTCGCACTTCTCGAAAATGAGAACCCTCCCGTGATCGAATACGTGCAGCCCGAACTCTACCGCGCGGCGGATTAGAGCCTCAGAGGGCATGCCGCGCGTACCTGCCCTCATGATCGTCATATGCCCCGGCCAACCGGACGGATTACACAAGCGCTCCAGCGGCAACTCCGCGTTGTGGCTCAAGAACTTGCGTGCAAGTCGGATCGCTGCTGTTCAAAAGGTACCTGAAGGCAACCGCAGTGGGATGTTTTGACACGCCGCACTGCGATTACCTTGACGAAATTCATGCCTTATCCTGCGTCGGCGGCCGCTAGACTGCGTTCGTAATCTTGCCCCGGAATAGCCTCTAGGAGACTGCGGGTATAAGCGGTGTCGGGATCATGCAGCACTTTGCTGACAGGCCCGGCTTCGACGATCTGCCCCTTTTGCATCACGATAATACGGTCACAAATACGTGCTGCCACACGTAAATCGTGAGTGATGAATAGCATCGACAGATGCAATCGTACCTTTAGTTCAGCCAGCAAATCCAACACCTGCGCCTGAATAGATACATCAAGCGCCGAGACGGCCTCATCCGCAATAATGATCGCAGGCTCCAGTGCGAGTGCGCGTGCGATGCCAATCCTTTGTCGTTGGCCGCCGGAGAACTCATGCGGGAAACGCTTCATCGCGGTCTCATCCAAACCGACCAATTCGAGCAACTCTCGAGCTCTGGCCTTCGCTTCTTTGTCGGGCATACCATAGGCGATCATGCCTTCTGTAAGGATCCGTGAAACACGCGCACGAGGGTTAAGCGATGAAAACGGGTCTTGGAAGATCATTTGCAGTTTGCGTCGCTGTGCATGCAATTCAGCGCCAGCCATATGGGCAATATCGACGCCGTCCATCAACACCCGCCCCCCGTCGGGATGAAGCAGGCGCACCAGGCACCGACCGACGGTTGATTTGCCCGACCCAGATTCTCCAACGATGCCAATGGTCTCGCCCGCGTAGAGATCAAAGCTCACATCTTGCACGGCCTTCACGACCCGGCGTTTGCCAAACAATGTGCCAGATCCGGTCGAGAAGGTTTTTTGCACACCTTCGACCTTGAGCAAAGGCGCGCGTTCGACCTCTTCGACGGGCTCTGTTTTGGTCAGCCGCGGGATCGCGTCGATCAATGCGCGGGTGTAGGGGTGTTGCGGGTTTAACAACACATCCGGCGCACGACCGGCTTCAACAATCTCGCCCTTTTTCATAACGATCACCCGGTCGGCGATATCTGCCACCACGCCAAAGTCATGGGTGATAAAAATCACAGCCATGCCACGCTTTTTCCGCAGATCCTCGATCAGCGCAAGAATTTGCGCCTGTGTTGTCACATCAAGGGCGGTGGTCGGCTCATCTGCGATCAGGATGTCCGGTTCCAGTGCTAAGGCCATGGCGATCATAACCCGTTGCCTTTGCCCGCCAGACAGCTGGAAAGGATAGGCTCTGATCGCCGCTTCCGGATCGGGGATACCGACTTCATCCAGCAGTTTGAGGGCCCGTGCGCGCCGTTCGGCACCCGTCAACGCGCCGTGGGCCTCAAACACTTCGGCAATCTGAGCCCCGACACGCATGAGGGGGTTAAGCGCGCTGAGTGGCTCCTGAAAGATCATCGAGATGCGACTGCCGCGCAGCTTCAGCAACTGGTTTTCCGACAAATCAAGGATCGACTGGCCGTCAAAAGTGATGCTGCCACTATCCGGCTCGACCCCTTGCGGTAACAAACCCATGACAGCATTGGCAGACATGGACTTTCCCGACCCGCTTTCTCCGACGATGCAGAGAATTTCACCAGAGGCGAGGTCAAAATTGATGTCTTTGGCCGCGTAAAGCCGATCCGCTCCAAGTGGCAAGGCGATAGAGAGGTCACATATGCTGAGCAGGGTCATTCGGATTTCCTCGTCAAGCGTGGGTTCAACGCATCATTCAGGCCCTCGCCAATCAAGTTCAGCGCCAGCACGGTCAAAAGGATCGCCATCCCCGGCAGGAACGACAGCCACCACGCGGTGCGGATCACGGTGCGCGCCGCGCCGATCATATAGCCCCATGACATGATGTTCGGATCACCCAGCCCAAGGAAAGAAAGGGAGCTTTCCAAGAGGATCGCCTGCGCCACCATCAGCGACGCGAGCACAATGATCGGCGGCAGCGCATTTGGCAGGATGTGGCGGAGGATGATTTGCAGGTTGCCAAGACCCGAAAGGCTGGCCGCTTCCACAAACTCGCGGGTTCTGAGTGACAAAACCTCGCCCCGGACAAGCCGCGCCACAGGCGGCCATGACACGATAGAAATTGCGATGATTACAAAGGTCAGGCTGGGCTGAAAGATTGCCAAAAGCACAATCGCCAAAGCAAAACTCGGAATTGTTTGAAAAAACTCCGTAAATCGCATCAGCGCATCATCTGTACGCCCGGCGAAATATCCCGCTGCCGCGCCGACAGGAACGCCGATTGCAAGTGCAACAATTGTGGAAACCAAACCCACCAAGAGGCTGACATAGGCCCCATGGGCGAGGCCCGACAGCACATTGCGGCCAAGCGCATCGGTGCCCAGTGGCAACCCATCCTGAGTAAACGGTGGCAGGAACGGGCGTTGCACCATTTTCCACGGGCTTTGTGGAAAGAGGAAAGGTGCGAGAATGGCCGTCGCGATAACAAGTGTCAGGATTACAAGACCGATCACCGCGCCTCGATTATAGCTGAAACGTGTCCAAAAGCTCTTCATGTTGTCAGCCTTATACGCGGATCAACAATGACATAGATGACATCCGTGATCAGGTTGAACAGCAGTACCATGGCCGCTGAGATGTAAAAGACGCCAAGGATGACGTTGTAATCCCGTTGGTTGATGGCTTCGAACATCAGCCGCCCGATGCCCGGCCATGCAAAAACGGTCTCGGTTAGAATTGCTCCTCCGAAAATTTGCCCGGCTTGAAGGCCAGCAAGTGTAATGACCGGCAAGAGCGCGTTTCTCAGAATGTGCCGTCGTTGGATCACGCCACGAGACAACCCTTTGGCACGTGCTGTCTTCACAAAATCCAACCGCGAAACTTCGAGCATCGAAGCGCGCGTCATCCGCATGTAAATCGCAGTAAAAAACAGCCCCAGTGTGGAGGCTGGCAGCACCAGGTGTTTGGCCACGTCGAGCACATGAGCCAGTCCGGTGTAACCCGCGCCGATGGTGGAGTAGCCAAATCCCGGCAACCATTCGAGCCAAACGGAAAACACGAGTGTCGCCATCAGCGCCACCCAGAACAGGGGTGTTGCATAAAACAGGAGCGCAAAGGTGGAAATGATCGTATCTCCCCACCGCCCTTGCCGAGCGGAGGCCGCCACACCCGCAGCGACACCCAGCACCAGCGACAGCACAAATGCGACGCCCGTCAGCAAAAGCGTTGCAGGCAAGCGGTCCCCAATCATTTCGGCGACCGGCATCTGCTGGCGGAAGGAATACCCCAGATCGAGCTGCACCGCGCCTTTGATATAAAGCCACAACTGGACATAAAGGGGTTGGTCCAGCCCGAAATTGGCACGCAGGTCTGCAAGGAATTTTTCGTCTGCTGCCCCGGCTTCACCGGCCATCACAGCCGCAGGGTCACCCGGCGCCGCATGGATCAGCAGGAAATTGAAGACAAGGATGGCCAGCAGAATAAAGACTGCCTTGATCAACCTGCCCAAAATGAAACGTATCACACTATCCGCCCCGTTTGGTTCCGAGAAGTGTCCGGGCCGCTAAAACGGCCCAGACCTTGAGCATTTTCGCTCTTGTTACTTGTCGATCCAGACGTCACGGAACCCGTCATTCAAACCAAACGCAGTGTTGACGGGGTTCTTCACATCACAGCGGTAGATCGTGGGGAAACCCAGTTCCAGCAACCAGATATTTGGCACATCTTCGACGATCTTATCTTGGATCGTTTTGTAGGCGGCCATGCGGTCATCGGGGCTGGCCATCAGCGCAGCGGCCTCAAACAGTTTGTCCGTCTCGGGGTTTTGGTAATCCGCCACGTTATTCCATGGCGAGCCGGGGGCAGCATTGTCACCCATATAGGTCCGCGAAACGCCCAGTGCCGGATCGCCATATTGGTAGAGATAGGTAAAAGCGAGATCGAAATCACGATCCGCAACCTTCTGGTTCCAACCCGCTACGTCAGAAGGCACGATCTCGGTTGTCATACCGATTTCACTGAGGTTCTGTTTGACCGCCTCGGCCCAACGCTGCCATGTCTCGCCGTAGGGCAGGCCCAGAATGCGGATGGTTTCCCCGTTGTAGCTGCTTTCAGCAAGCAGAGCTTTGGCTTTGTCCGGATCGTACGAAATGTCTGGCGTATCGCCATCGTAAAACCGGGTGGAGGAGGAGAGTGGGCCGGTCGCAACCTTGCCAAGGCCATTCCACAGAGCATCCTTGGCGAACTCACGGTCGATGCCGTGCATAATGGCCTTGCGCACCTTCACATCATCGAGCGGCTTATTGTCATTATTGACCCACATCCATGATAGCGGACCAAAATACTCCCACCCTTTGTCGGTGATACAGGTATTGTCCATCGCCTGAATACGCGCCACGTCAAAATTTTCGACAGAACCGCCCGGCAGCACATCCACCTTACCGGTTTCATAGGCCACCGCGCGCGAGGCGGCGTCTGGGATCACGTGATAGTAGACTTCATCCACATAAGGTTTCCCCTCCATGTAGTAGTCTTCGTTTTTCACGAGATGGATAAAGCTACCCTTCTCCCATTTGTCGAACTTGAAAGGACCGGTGCCAATCGGCGTGTTGTTTGCCGGGTTATTGGCAAAATCCGTCCCTTCATAGATGTGCTTGGGGATCATGGGCGCGGTGCCCGCCTCAAAAATACCGATAAACGGGCCGAAAGGTTGCTTCAGCTTGAACACAACCGTGTAGTCATCCGGTGTCTCGATACTCTCGACGTGCTCCATATAGGTGCGCATGCGCGAGTGCGTCTCGCGCAGGAACTTATCCATGGAAAATTCGACATCGGCCGAGGTAAACGGTTCTCCATCATGAAAGACCACGCCCTTGCGCAATTTGAAGGTATAGGTCTTGCCGTCCTCCGAAATTTCCCACGACTCCGCCAATTGGCCCTCAGGCTTCAGGTCAAAATCATAGCGTAAGAGGCTCTCATAAATGTCGCCCCCGACCATCTGCGTCGGCCCGTTCTGTACAAGGCCGATCATGAGGCTGGGCGGCTCTGGCTGGATTACGACATTTAGCGTGCCCCCCGCTTTGGGTGTGCCATCTTGCGCGGCGAGCGGCCCAGCGAGCGCCAGCGCTAAAACGGCTGCGGTCAATTTAGTAGTTTTAAACATGTCTTTCCCCATTGGCTCCTGTTGAATCTATTCCGCGAGCACGTTCGATCTGGCGCCGATTTGTGCATTCGCTAGTCACTAGACCTGCGCTGTGCAGGGTTTGGGTGTGTCAATCGTTGGTCGTGAATGACTCAATGTATCTGATGATCCCCTCCTTTGCGTCATCGATGTCCGCACGCATTGCAGCCGCCGCGGCGGCAGGGTCGCGATTCTCGCAGGCTGCAACAATTGTTTGATGATGTCGAACCAAGGCGACCTGTTCGCGGGCGTAGTACCCGGCAATCAACGGCCCCATTCGCAGCCAAAGCCTGCTGAGAATAGCCAAAAGAATGGGCATATCGGCCCCTTCGACCAGTGCAAAATGGAACTCCTGATTGTACTTCACAGCCTGCGACCAGCGCCCGGCTTTGGCCGCTGCCTCATTTTTCTCAATGATCTGATTTAGGCGGCGAATTTCTTTCGGACCTACCATCTCGGCCGCGCGGCTTGCGGCAAAGCCTTCCAACTCTCGCCGGATGCTCGCGATTTCAAGATACTGAGCCTTGGTCGGCACCGGCACACGCACATCGCGCATGCTCCGTTGCTCCAGCGCCTCATCTCGCAACAGTCGCTGCACCGCATCCCGAACCGGAGTCGAACTGGTCCCCAGACGCTCCGCGAGTCCCCGAATTGTCACCTTCTCATTTGGACGCAGCTTGCCACTGACCAAGTCCTGACTAAGCCGCTGATAGATGGCGTCACCCAATGAAACTTGATTGATTTCGGCCATCTTGCCCTCTTCTTGGCTGACCAATTCATGGTCTATTTTGATGCATGATGCATCATTCTTGTTGAGTTGGCAAATTTGAACTGCAATGCTCTGGCACAACACCATTGGTCCACAGGGAATATGATGAGAGTCTTTTTTGACGAACGCCAGTTGCACCATGCGCCGACTCATTACTTTCGGCGCGGGGCGGCGATGCCGCATCAAGAACAGCCCCAACGTGCTGAAATTATACGCGATATGCTGATCGGCGAAGGGTTCGAAATCACCAAGCCGCAGGACCATGGGCTGGACCCGATCAAGGCGGTTCACAATCCAGACTATGTCGATTTCCTACCCACCGCCCACGCCCGTTTTGTTGAAAGCGCGGGGTCAGAGGCACTGGCGATTCCCACGATGCACCCCGGTGTGCGACGTGGCAAAGTGCCAAAGGATATCCATGGTCAATTGGGCTGGTGGATGACTGATACATCGACTCCCTTGACCGAAGGTACATGGGACGCCGCTTATTGGTCGGCGCAAACGGCAGTGCAAACCGCTGAAACCGTCGCGTCAGGGGCGCGCGCGGCCTATGCCCTCTGCCGTCCGCCGGGACATCACGCGATGCGCGATTGTGCCAACGGATTCTGCTTTTTCAACAATGCCGCGATCGCCGCGCATCACTTGGCGCGGACCTACACCAAGGTCGCGCTGATTGACGTGGATGTGCATACCGGGAATGGCTCTCTCGATATTTTTTATGAACGCGGCGACGTTTTCTTCTGCTCTCTGCATCCAGATCCCGCGACCTACCCGACATTCTTTCTTGGTCATGCGGATGAAACGGGCGAAGGGGACGGGGCTGGAAAATCGCTGAACCTGCTGCTTGAACAGGGCGCGAGCCAAGAAGATGTGTTGACCACGCTCGACACAGGGCTCTCGGCGATACGCGACTTTGGCGCAGAGGCGTTGGTTGTTTCGCTTGGCTTTGACATGGCGGTCGATGACCCGCTTGCCGCCGTCTCGGTCTATCCGGAGGGCTTTGCCGAAATGGCACGACGGTTGGCAGCGCTCAACCTTCCGACAGCCCTCATTCAGGAGGGCGGCTACCTTGGCCCCTCGCTGGCCGACAACGCCAGATCCTTTCTCACAGCATTCCGCGAGGCCACGTCATGAGCAAGACACCTGAGACAATGAACGGTGCCGAGAGCGTTGTTCGAAGCCTGCATGCAGGTGGGGTCGATGTCTGTTTCGCCAATCCCGGCACGTCCGAGATGCAATTCGTCGACGCACTGGACCGGACCAAATTGATGCGCTGCGTGCTTGGGCTTTTTGAGGGTGTGGTAACAGGGGCTGCCGATGGGTATGCGCGCATGGCCCAGAAACCGGCGGTGACTTTGCTGCATCTTGCGCCCGGTTTCGCCAATGCGGCCGCCAATCTGCACAATGCCCGCAAAGCGCGCGTGCCGATGCTGAACCTCGTGGGCGATCACGCTTTGCGCCATCAAAAATACGACGCGCCACTGTCTGCAGATGTTGAAGGCGCGTGCGCGCCATTCAGTGACTGGGTGCGCTCGGGCCGCGATGCAGGCAGTTTCGCAGCCGATGCGATGACCGCGTTGGCCGTGGCACAAAGCAAGCCGGGAAAAATTGCCTCGCTCATTGCACCTGCAGACATTGGTTGGGATGCAGGCGGCAAGATGGCAGCTGTTGTTGCCCCACACGCCGCGGCCCCGCTTGACGAACGTGCGCTCGATGCCGCGATCAGGGCACTCGAAAGCGGCGAGAAAACCGTTTTACTTGTGGGGAGTTCGGTGTTGGAGAACCCGGATGCCATGGCCGTGTTGCATGGCATCGCGGCAAAGACCGGGGCTGATATCCTCGCGCCCACATCAAACCGCCGTATAGAGCGCGGTCACGGGCATTTTGCGATCAATAAAATCCCCTATCCGATCAATGCCGCGCTCGAATGCCTCGCGCCCTACAGACGCGCCATCCTGATCGAGACCCCACCGCCGGTGGCCTTTTTTGCCTACCCCGGCAAACCAAGTCTGCTTCTGCCAACAGATTGCCACACTGTCACACTGGCTGCCGTTGACGGCGATGGTCCCGCCGCCTTAGTAGCCCTGGCCGATTGCATCGAAGCCAAAGCCGCCACACCGCATGACTCTAAAAGACCCGCACGGCCGCAAGCCGGGGCAATAACCTTGCAGAACCTCGGCGCGGCACTCGCGCATGCGTTGCCGGAAAATGCCATCGTGGTTGATGAGGCGGTATCATCTGGCGGGGCCACCTTCCCTGCGGGAGATAGCGCCGCGCCCAACACATGGCTGGCGCTTACTGGCGGGTCGATCGGTATCGGCCTACCGCTCTCTGCCGGGGCTGCCATTGCCTGCCCGGATCGTCCGGTGATCACGCTTCAGGCGGATGGGTCAGCGATGTACACCATTCAGGCGCTTTGGACGCAAGCGCGAGAAAACTCCAACGTCACAACAATCATTCTTGCCAATCAGTCATATGAAATTCTGAAGGGCGAGCTGCACAATGTCGGCGCGCAACCCGGTCCCGATGCCTTGAGCATGCTGAACCTCGACCGCCCACAGCTGGATTTCGTGGCACTTGCCAAAGGGATGGGAGTTCCCGGCATACGCGTCGAAGACATAACCGATCTGATGCGCACCATTGAGGATGCAGCGAAAGAACCGGGCCCCTTCCTCATCGAAGCGATGCTCTAATCCCTGAAAGGAAACGACATGTCTCTCGATCCAGATCTCAAAGCGCGCATCCTTCAGGCGGTTGACGACGGGTTCTCTGATCAGATCAGCTATACGCAACAGTTGGTGCAAATCCCATCGTTGCGCGGCCACGAGCATGCGATTCAGGATCTTCTGTTTCGCACCTTACAAAATCGTGGTTATGCGATGGACCGTTTCAAGATGGACCGTGCTGCAATCGAGGCGCATCCGGGCGGTTCGAAATACTCAGACGACCACTCCGACGCCCCAATCGTGGTGGGAATCCACCGTCCAGCCAAAGAGGTTGGTCGCTCATTGATCCTTCAATCTCATCTCGATGTGGTGCCGGAGGGGCTGCACGATATGTGGGATAGCCCGCCCTTCTCCGCCAGGATTGAAGGCGACTGGATGTATGGCCGGGGCGCGGGCGATATGAAGGCGGGGGCAGCGGCAAATATTTTTGCACTGGATGCGCTGCGCCGGATCGGGCTGCAACCGGCTGCAACGGTTTACATACAATCTGTGGTAGAGGAAGAATCCACTGGTAACGGTGCTTTACAAACGTTTTTACAGGGCTACACCGCCGATGCAGTGCTGATCCCAGAGCCGGAAGAAGAAATGCTGGTGCGTGCCAATACCGGCGTCATCTGGTTTCAGGTGCAGGTGCGCGGTGTCCCTGTGCATGTGCGCGAAATGGGCGAAGGTGCAAATGCGATTGATGCGGCCACCCGCGTCATCACAGCCCTGCGCGCCATGGAGGAGGATTGGAACGCCGAGAAAGGCAACCATCCCCATTTCGAGGAGGAAGCACATCCGATCAACCTGAACATAGGCAAGATTGAAGGTGGCGATTGGGCCTCTTCGGTGCCGTCGTGGTGCAACATCGACTGCCGTGTTTCCATCTACCCCGGCCGCAGTGCAGAAGACGCCGCACGCGAAATCACCGAACGGGTCAAAGCCTTCGCCCAGACCGATGGTTTCTTGTCCAACAATCCACCAAGGATCGTCTTTAACGGCTTTCATGCCGAGGGCTATGTGCTGGAGCCCGGCAGCGATGCCGAAGCGGTGTTGGAGCGCGCTCATGAGAGCGCTATCGGCGCGCCGCTTCAATCCTTCATGACAGCCGGTTATCTCGATACGCGGGTATATGCGCTCTACAACAAGATCCCGGCGCTCTGCTACGGGCCGAAGTCGCGCAATATTCACGGGATAAATGAATCCGTCAGCCTCAATTCGGTCAAGAAAATCACCCAAGCCATAGCACTGTTTATCGCCGAATGGTGTGGGACTGAGGACATCACGCCATGAGCGATGCGGGGTTAATCCCACGAAACGGTCTCCCCCCATTTCTGAGCGGAGTGCTTCATGAAGAGGCCAGCCCTAAAACGGATTTGCTAGCGCAGGATCCCCCCGCTTTTGACTGCGCGCTTGCTGCAGAAACCGCCTTGCGGAGTTATGGCCTGTCAGGCGCGATCAAACCGCTATCGGCGGAAAAAGACGCCAACTTCCTGATTACCCTGCCAACAGGCGAACGGGCGCTCCTGAAGATCACCAATGCGGCCGAAGAGCGCACGGTAACAGATATGCAGACCGCGGCGCTGATGCATCTTGCCGCGACGGATCCCACCCTGCCCGTACAACGGATCTGCGCCAGCCTGAACGGCAAAGCTGCCGAGATTGTCACCGCATCTGACGGTCAAAGCCACGTTGTGCGGCTGATGTCTTATCTGGAAGGAACGACCCTCAGTCATGCAACGCCCGGCCCCAACCTTTACTCTGCATTGGGAAACTTCCATGCGCGCGTAACTCTTGGTTTGCGTGGCTTTTTTCACGCCGGTGGAAATCATTTCCTGCAATGGGACATCAAACGGGCGCGCCATTTACGTCCACTTTTGACGGATATTCGGGACATCAACCTGCGCGCTCAATTGGAGCGCAGGCTTGATCACTTTGAGGCTGAAATCGCGCCATTGCTGCCGCGTCTCAGAGCGCAGATCGTGCATAATGACTTTAATCCGCACAATATTTTGGTCGATGCTCCCCATGCCACCTACCCCGTTGGGCTGATCGATTTTGGGGATATGGTGCACACGCCGATTGCATGCGATCTTGCCGTGGCCTGCTCCTATCAGATCGGAAGTGGAACTGATCCGCTGCGTGCGATTTGCGAGATGGTGTCAGGCTATACAAACTGCCTGCAGCTAGAGCCTGAAGAAATCGCACTTTTGCCAAGCCTCATTCGCCTGCGCCATACCACCACGCTTGCTATCGGTGCGTCACGCGCGCGCCGGTATCCAGCTAATGCGCCGTACATTCTACGCAATGCCGACGCCGCGCAGCGTGGGCTTGCCACGCTTGACCAAATTGGTGACGCAACCGTGATCAACGCCCTGAAACGCGCGGCGGCAATATAGAGTGACCCATGACCATGATAAACGCCTATGACAGTGCTCGGGCGAGCGCACTCGACGCAACCGACAAGGCCCTGATCGACCGCCGGACAAAGGCGCTTGGTCCAGCTTACCGGCTCTTTTACGATCAGCCACTGCATATCCAGCGCAGTGAAGGGGTCTGGCTTTGGGATAAGGACGGACGCCGATATCTGGATGCGTATAACAATGTCGCATCTGTCGGTCATTGTCATCCCCATGTGGTGGAGGCAATTTCCAACCAGCTCAGCACCTTGAACACCCACACCCGTTATCTGCATGAAGGCGTTGTGAACTATGCTGAGCGTCTATTGGCAACAATGCCTGACGCACTTGGGCATGTTATGTTCACCTGCACCGGGTCTGAGGCAAACGATATCGCCCTGCGTATTGCGCGAAGTTATACCCGGCGGCAGGGCGTGATCGTTACCCGTCTTGCCTATCACGGGCTGACCGAAGCGGTTGCCGAACTATCCCCCTCGTTAGGGGAGTTCCCTCCACGCAGTTCCCGCATCCGCCTGATTGATGCCCCAGATACACTACGTATCCCCGCAGCCGAACAAGGCCCCAAACTCGCAACCGATCTGGCCCACGCGATTGCGCAGATGCGTGCCGATGGGATTGAGCCTGCAGCATTCATTGTCGACACGATCTTTTCCAGCGACGGTTTGCACCCCGACCCGGTGGGTTTTCTGCAACCGGCGGTCGATCTGATCCGCGCCGAGGGCGGGCTTTTTATCGCCGACGAAGTGCAGCCCGGCTTTGCCCGTACAGGAGATGCGTTCTGGGGATTTCAACGCCATGGGGTCGTGCCCGACATGGTCACTATGGGCAAACCTATGGGTAACGGTTTCCCACTTTCGGGAACTGCAATGCGGCCCGAACTCGTTCAGGAATTTGGAGAGAAAGCGCGTTATTTCAACACCTTTGGCGGCAACCCTGTCGCTGCAGCCGCGGGAATGGCGGTGCTTGATGTGATCGAGGAAGAAGGCCTGCAAGCCAACGCGGCCAAAGTAGGCGCATTCCTGAAGGCGGGTTTGCAGCATATCGCGACCCGATACCCGAAGATCGGTCATGTTCGAGGCGCTGGATTGTTTCTCGCGGTCGAATGCATCACCTCGCACGAGACGCATACACCTGATGCAACGCTTGCGCATTTTGTAGTCAACCATTTGCGCGAAAACGGTGTTCTTATAAGCGCGACGGGCCCGGGCGCCAATATTCTCAAAATCCGCCCGCCACTTGTCTTGCAGCAGACCGAAGCGCAACTTTTCTTGGATGCCATTGAGGCCGCGTTCGCAGCTGCAACTCAGCGATGAGCATTTTTTGGGGGGAACTGAGTTACTCGCGCCGAGGCGCAAATTCAAAGTGCCTTCCGGTCCTCAATTTCATCGTTAAAGCGATCGAGTTCGCGCTCATCTTCTGGAAGGCCTTCCCGAGAGAGCAAGACTGCAACCTTTCGCAACCCGGGTACATGGCTGCAGATTACCAGCATCATGACCATGATTGGGACCGACAGAAACATGCCAGGCACGCCCCAGACGGCTCCCCAGAATGCAAGGCTCAAGATGATCCCAAACGAAGACAAACGCAGCGCGCGACCCATTAGCAGAGGGTCGATCACATTGCCATTCACAAACTGAATCAGCCCCGTGATCAAGAACAGCAAGGCGGTCGACGTGGGTTCTCCGGTTTCGACGAACCCAACCAACGCCACCATCCCCGTCGCAACAATGGAGCCAATGTTGGGGATGTAATTCAGTATGAAAGTCAAGATGCCCAGAGACAGTGCCAATTCGATGCCAAAGAATGACGCGACTGCATAGACCATTACGCCAGTGATCACACTCACAGCGGTTTTGACGAGTAGGTAGTAGTTCACGCGGTGAATGATCGAGGTAATGATCTTATTCGCACGTTCGGCCTGAGCCTCATCTCCGAAGAAGTTCGACATTTTGGTGCTAAACCAAATGCGCTCCGCAAACAAAAAGCCAACAAATAGAATAACCAGAACTGTGCCCTGCATCAGGTTGCCAGCCTGCCCGGCGACGGTGCGTACATAGCTCGACAACTCGACACTGTTCAACGAGTTGAGCACAGCCCGTTCCACGTCTTCACCCATCCATGCAAAAAGAGAGGCCACCGCAGACGGCGCGCGTTCCGCATAAGACAGAGTGGTGCTCAGCACTGTATTAAGTTGCGCCAAAAGGATCGACGACAACAACAGCAATGCGGTGGAAATGAGCAATAGCGCCGCGACCGATGCAAGCCAGTTTGGCACACCTAGTCGACCAATACGTTGACGTGCGATCAGGCGGATCACATCTGAGGTGAGCGAGAATAAGATAATCGCAACAGCCAATGAAATAAGAAGAAAACGGGCCTGAACCAGCAAGAACAAGACCACAGCAAACGCGATAATGATCAGCGCAACCGTACGCAGCCGAGCATGACTTTCAACTTCATCCAAAAGCCCTGACATCTTGTTGCTATCTTTCGACATGATCCCGCTTTCTTGCCTGATGGGACTATGGACTTCTCGGCGAGATGACACAATTCGATCAGCGAATGCAAATACGACATCACCTCCATCGGTTTCACCCCTCCAAGGGCACGGTCTGATCGGCCAGATGGGATCAGGGTTGATACCACGTAGATGACGAATGCGATGATGGATTGGAAGATATCAGGGTGCTTTTAGGCGCGAAGCACAGTCTATTGCCTAATACGCAGGCACGCCATCTAAGCGTCGCTCAACCAGAAGAGATCGGCGTGTTCAGGCCCCTGCACGCCTCCATACGCAAATCAATGGGTACCTGAGCCTAGAGTTCGACCGCATCACCTGCCAACGGCCCGCCTGGGTCGAGAAGATATCGTTCTGGCAGCCACGGGTTGAGGTTAAGCGCCTCTTGGAGTGTCGCTCTTGCCTCATCAAGGCGCGATAACCCCAGAAGAGATAATGCCCGGCCACTTAGGGCAGCGACATGCTGTGGGGACAACTCCACGGCGCGGTTCAGATCTCGTAGCGCTGCGGCAAAATCGCGGCGCAGATAATGCACAAAAGCACGTTGGTTATAGCCCTCGGCATATTCCGGGCAGTAATCAATCAGCCGATCAAAATCCGAAAGCGCCCCCAGAAAGTCATAGGCGGAGCGACGTGTCATTCCACGATCCAGGATCTCTTGCGCGCGGGCGTCGGGCGCATCCGCCCAAAACTCCCAAAGCTGATTGCCGAGGCGCTGTGCCTCAGCTTCACTCTCCGCCGCCTGAACGTCTGCCAAGAGTGCTGTAATCGATGCGGAGTGGTCCGGTGCCTCCGGGCATCCCTGCCCAAAGGCCGTAGTGGATAGGGCAAAAGTAAAAACAGTGGGCAACACGAAACGCATAAACATGCTATATTGGTGGTGCTCATGCGACCGCAGGCAAGTCACATTTGCACGTCAGATCGGCCCGAGGCCCGCGTCGTCCTTTACCGCTTGCATCGACATGTAGGTCGAAGTGGAAGAAACATGCGGCAGCGAGGAGATCTTCTCACCCAGAACTGCGCGGAAATCTGACATGGATCGGCAGCGGACTTTCAGCAGATAGTCAAAATGTGAGGCCAGCATATGAACCTCTTCGATTTCGGCCACTTGCACCACCGCAGCGTTGAACGACGCCAGTGCCGCCTCGCGCGTGTCGGTGAGTTTCACCTCAACGAACGCCACGTGATCAAGCCCCAGCCGGATCGGATCAATCATGGCGCGATAGCCCTGAATGATCCCTTCCGTCTCCAGCCGTTTCAACCGTGCCTGCGTGGGCGACTTCGACAGTCCGATTGCGCGGGCCAAGTCAGATACGGAACTGCGGCCATTGTGGCTCAACTCGCGCAGAATCGCCTGATCGAACCGGTCCAATCCGGGAAAGCGCGATTGCATCAAAAACCCTCCGCAAATAAACGCATTTGTCCTGTACTATCGCGACAATCAGGACAAATGACCAGTGAGGACAGGATAAAAGGGGCAAAATCTCTGACCAAGGGGAACAGAAATGACTCGTGATATGCGCTTGCGCGACCGGATTGATGCCGGAACCTATGTGGACCAGGCCAACATGCGCGACGCGCTGGTGGCACAGGCTGCTCTTTCCGAGGCGGATCGCTCTGCCATCTGTGTTTCCGCCACCCAGTTGGTGACGGACATCCGCGGCCATTCCTCGCCCGGTTTGATGGAGGTCTTCCTCGCTGAATATGGCCTGTCGACCGACGAAGGCGTGGCACTGATGTGTCTGGCCGAGGCGCTGCTGCGGGTACCGGATGCGGATACCATTGACGCCCTTATCGAAGATAAAATCGCGCCCTCGGACTGGGGCAAGCACATGGGTAAATCGACCTCTTCGCTGGTCAATGCCTCCACCTGGGCGCTCATGCTGACCGGCAAGGTACTGGACGAAGAAAAAAGCCCCGTCGGTGCCCTGCGCGGCGCGATCAAACGTCTGGGTGAACCGGTCATCCGCACCGCCGTTGGTCGCGCGATGAAGGAGATGGGACGCCAGTTCGTACTGGGCGAGACCATCGAGAGCGCGATGAAACGGGCCTCCGGGATGGAAGCAAAAGGCTATACCTATTCTTATGACATGCTGGGCGAGGCCGCACGGACCGAAGCCGATGCATCGCGCTATCACCTTGCCTACTCCCGCGCGATCTCGGCCATTGCCAGTGCTTGCACAAGCAGCGACATCCGCGAAAACCCCGGCATCTCAGTCAAGCTTTCGGCGCTGCACCCGCGCTACGAGATCGCCAAAGAAGCCTCGGTCAAGCAACAGCTGGTGCCGCGCCTGAAGGCACTGGCGCTGTTGGCCAAGGCTGCAAAAATGGGTCTCAATATCGATGCCGAGGAGGCCGACCGCCTGTCGATCTCGCTCGAGGTGATCGAGGAGGT
The DNA here is from genome assembly GCF_000376545.2 of Tritonibacter mobilis F1926. Lineage (NCBI taxonomy): Bacteria > Pseudomonadati > Pseudomonadota > Alphaproteobacteria > Rhodobacterales > Paracoccaceae > Tritonibacter > Tritonibacter mobilis. The sequence continues at coordinate 29,890 of NZ_CP015231.1, read as the reverse complement.
GATCTCTGATCCAGCACTCAAGGGCTGGGACGGCTTTGGTGTTGTCGTTCAAGCCTATGGTCCACGCACCGGGCTGGCGATTGATGCGCTCTATGAGATGGCGGAAAAATACGACCGCCGCTTCATGGTGCGTCTGGTGAAAGGGGCCTATTGGGACACCGAGATCAAACGCGCTCAGGTCGAGGGGATGGACGGCTTTCCGGTCTTTACCTCCAAGGCGCTCACGGATGTGTCCTATATCGCCAATGCGCGCAAACTCCTGTCGCGCACAGATCGGATTTATCCGCAGTTTGCCACCCACAATGCCCACACCGTCAGCGCCATTTTGCACATGGCCGAGGACGGTCAGGCCTATGAGTTCCAGCGCCTGCACGGCATGGGTGAGACCCTGCACCAGATGGTGATGGACAAGAACAAAACCCGCTGCCGCATCTACGCGCCGGTTGGGGCGCACCGCGATCTGCTCGCCTATCTGGTGCGGCGTCTTCTGGAAAACGGCGCCAACTCATCCTTCGTGAACCAGATCGTCGACGAAGACGTGCCGCCAAGCGAGGTTGCAGCGGATCCTTTCCTGCAGGTGGACGACCTGTCGACGGATATTCCCACCGGCCCGAACCTGTTCCAACCGGAGCGGACCAACTCCAAAGGGTTCGATCTGCGCCACGCGCCAACTCTGGCCGCGATCGAACAAGCCCGCGCCCCTTTCCGCGATGCCACATGGGACGCAGTGCCACTGATCGCGGGTGAGGCAATGCCTGAAACCCGCGTTGCGGTCACAAACCCCAGCGATCTCAGCGAAATCGGTTCTGTCGCCCAATCCAGCGCCGAGGATGTGGAACTTGCCCTTGCCTCCGCCAATGTTTGGGACGCCCCCGCAGAGGTGCGCGCGGCGGCGCTCAACAAAGCGGCCGACCTCTATGAAGCCAATTTTGGCGAGTTGTTCGCGCTTCTGGCCCGTGAAGCAGGCAAAACCCAGATGGACGCGGTGGCGGAACTGCGCGAGGCGGTGGATTTCCTTCGTTACTACGCTTCCCGCATCCCCGATGCTGCACCTGCAGGGATCTTTACCTGCATTTCGCCGTGGAACTTCCCACTGGCGATCTTCACCGGACAGGTGTCCGCGGCACTCGCTGCAGGCAACGCGGTGCTGGCCAAACCTGCCGATCAAACTCCGTTGGTGGCCTTCCGCGCGGTTGAGCTGATGCACGAGGCAGGTGTTCCGCGCGAAGCGCTGCAGTTCCTGCCCGGTCGTGGCTCCAAGGTTGGTGCGGCGATTACAGGTGACGCGCGTGTGGGTGGCGTGGCCTTCACCGGCTCTACCGCGACAGCCATGCGCATCCGTTCGGCCATGGCCGAGCATTGCGCGCCCGGCACGCCCCTGATCGCCGAAACCGGTGGTCTGAACGCGATGATCGTGGACTCTACCGCACTGCCGGAACAGGCCGTGCAAGCCGTGGTCGAGAGTGCGTTTCAGTCAGCGGGCCAGCGTTGCTCGGCGCTGCGTTGCCTCTACCTGCAAGAGGACGTCGCCGAAGATGTGCTGACCATGCTCAAGGGCGCGATGGAAGTGCTGGATCTTGACGATCCATGGCATTTGTCCACCGACAGCGGCCCGGTCATCGACGAAGGCTCGCGCGCAAAAATCCTCGCCCACATCGATCAGGCCCGCACTGAAGGCCGCGTGCTCAAGGAAATGCAGGCTCCGCAGGGGGGGACATTTGTTGGCCCGACCATGATCTCGATCAGCGGGATCAGTGATCTCAAAGAAGAGATCTTTGGTCCGGTACTACATGTGGCAACCTTCAAGTCGCGCGAACTTGATGACGTGATCGACGCCATCAACGCCACTGGATATGGGCTGACCTTTGGTCTGCAAACCCGGATTGATGACCGCGTGCAGCACGTATGTGACCGTATCCACGCGGGCAACATCTACGTAAACCGCAATCAGATCGGCGCAATCGTCGGCAGCCAACCCTTTGGTGGCGAGGGCCTTTCCGGCACCGGACCCAAGGCGGGTGGCCCCAACTATCTGGCCCGGTTCTGCGCCCCGGATCGCCGCCAGAGCACCACGGTTTGGGATCAGACCATGGGCGAAATCCCCGGCGAGAGCGGCCAGCCCGGACGCCCGGAAACCACCTCTCTGCCCGGCCCTACAGGTGAATCGAACCGTCTGACGGTTTCGGCGCGGGCGCCTCTGTTGTGCATGGGCCCCGGCAAAGATGCCGTTACCGAACAGGCCAAAATGGTCACCGATCTCGGTGGAACCGCGATTGAGGCAAACGGAATGGTGGATCTGCATCGTCTCCAGCATATCGACGGGATCTCCGGCGTATTGTGGTGGGGCGATGAGGCCACCGGTCGCGAAATCGAGCAAAGCCTCGCCAAACGTGACGGCCCGATTGTCCCGCTCATCCCCGGAGCCCCGGACCGTGCGCGCGTTCTCGCGGAGCGTCACGTCTGCGTCGATACCACCGCCGCCGGTGGTAATGCGGCCCTTCTGGGCGGCAACGGCTAACGCTCACCTTGAACAATCCTCGCCGCTCACCCTTGGGGCGGGCGGCGAGGCCTTCTTAAACATAAGTTCCCCGTGGGTTCGAGATCACCTCAGCCGCACACTTCAGATCACGCGAGACATATCGCCCAAACCTCCCATTTCGCTTGACCTCCCCGCGTCAACGGCTCAGCGTCAGCGCATGTTTCCACTGCGCGACCACAACCCATCTGGCCGAACGCCCTATGTCGTCTATCTGCTGATGGCAGCCAATATTCTTGGCTATCTTTGGTATTCCACGAGCTTCCCCACCGACCGCAGTATGGCGTTGTTCTACGCCACTTTCGCTGCTGTCCCGCGCGAGATCATGATGGAGGAGGCACCGCTCACCTTGCTCACCTCCATGTTCATCCATGGCGGTATTATGCATCTGGCCGGCAATATGCTGTTTTTGTGGATCTTCGGCGACAATATGGAAGACGAGATGGGCCATCTACCCTTCTTGTTGTTCTATCTCGTCTCAGGTGTCGGCGCGACACTCGTACATGTGATGTCTGCACCAATGTCCAATGTCCCCTTAGTCGGAGCATCCGGTGCGATCGCGGGCGTCATGGGTGGCTATCTCTTGATGTTCCCAAAGGCGCGCGTCGATATATTGATCATTCTGATCATCTTCTTTCGCATCATTCCCATACCCGCCTTCATCATGCTCGGGCTCTGGCTTGCAATGCAGTTTTTTGGTGGCCTCAATGCCGATCCGAACCTTGGTGGCGTCGCATACTGGGCACATGCTGGCGGCTTCTTCATCGGACTGGCGCTTACGGTTCCGCTCTGGCTCAAACGCGGCGGGCCCAGGTACTGGTCTCGCACACATGGCCAGCCCCCTCACCCGGAAACCACCTATAGTGCAAGCCGCATCCCACGGGTGGCCAGAAATCTCCCACGTCGCCCCAGTGGACCATGGGGCAAGTAACATAAACTTCTGCCAAAGGAGGCGTACATGGAACACCACACCGCCAGCTGCCACTGTGGCGCGGTCGAGATTACTGCCGCTTTTCCGCAGGGCCTCGCCTCTGCAAGCCGTTGTGATTGTTCCTTCTGCCTGCGCAGGGGCGCGGCAGCCGTCACCGCCCATGCAGACACAATAGAACTCTTGCGCGGAGGCGATAATCTGAGCCTCTACACTTGGGGCACACACACTGCGAAACATTATTTTTGCAAGACCTGCGGCATATACGTCTACCACCAACGCCGCTCAAACCCGTCCGAATGCGGCGTAAACCTCGGCTGTATCGACGCGGGCAATCCGCGCACCCATGCGCAAACATACGGCGAAATTCATTGGAATGACGGGGTTAACCACCCTTCAGACCGGACGACCGATTAGTGCAGCCCTACGTTTTCACCTTTTGCAAATACCTCCGCCGGAGGCATCCGACAGGAGACACGAACGACGCACCTCTGGCGCACCAAAAGCACCTGCGTTCAACGAAAAACACCCCGCTGCGGTATGACGCAATCGGGGTGTCTTCAAATCCTGTCGCCACCTTAAGGCAGCCAAGCAGCCTTATCAGCCGCGGATTACCTTGGTGAAGTTCTCAAAAATCGGCTCGTTGGCGCAAATCACGTCACCGCTCTCGATGATTGATTCATCGGCGTCCAAGGCTTCGCACAGACCGCCCGCCTCTTTGACGATGATGATCCCAGCCGCCAGATCCCACGCGTTCAGGCGGCGTTCCCAGAATCCCTCGTAACGACCCGCAGCCACATAGGCCATATCAAGCGCCGCCGCACCCCAACGCCGCACCCCGGCACAGGCAGGCATCAGACGCGCCAGATCATGCAGAGTTTCCGGCAGGTCGGCACGACCTGCAAAGGGCAGACCAGTGGCAAAAATCGACTCGATCATGCGATGACGGGCAGAGACGCGAATGCGGGTCTCATTCATCCATGCACCCGCGCCTTTTTCGGCAAAGAACATCTCGTCTTTGGCGGCGTCGTAAATCACCCCGGCAACGATTTTGCCTTTATGCTCCAGCGCGATGGACACTGCCCAGTGGGGCAGACCGTGCAAAAAGTTGGTGGTGCCATCCAAGGGGTCCACGATCCAACGACGCGTTGGATCTTCACCGGGGGTTTCGCCCCCCTCTTCAGCAAGCCAGCCATAGGTGGGGCGCGCGCCCATCAACTCGTCTTTGAGGATCTTCTCGGCGGCGATATCCGCGCGGCTCACAAAATCTCCGGCCCCCTTGGTGGAGACCTGCAGGTTTTCCACTTCGCGGAAATCCTTCACCAGGGAACGGCCTGCCTTGCGAGCGGCCTTGATCATCACGTTGAGATTTGCGCTACCAATCATTGTACGAGCTGTCCTTGCGGGGGAGATGTCGGTCAAAGGGTGCCCATACACGGGCTGGCCGCAGTTGCCAAGAGGCCAAGCCCTGTTGCGAGGAAGTTTCAGCCATGCACTGGGCGCATAAGAACGACGACGACAATGTGCCCCCGCATCTAAAACATCGCTCGTACAGGCCCAATAGCAGGCGGGCCTATTGCAGTTGCAGCTTGCGTGCTTCGACACGTGCGAGGCGGATCAGCTCTTGCATAAAGGGCTTGCTCTCATCATCGCTGCGAATGGCTGCAAAAAGCCTGCGGGTAATGCCCTCTTTGGTCAGCGGGCGCGTGACGTAATCCGAGGAATATTTCACTTCACGCACCACCCAGTCCGGCAATACCGAAACACCGCGATTGGAGGCCACGAGCAAAAGGATCACCGCCGTCAGCTCGACCTTGCGAATGCTTGCAGGCTCCACCCCGGCCGGGATCAGAAGCTGGCTGAACACATCAAGACGCGTGCGCTCCACAGGATAGGTAATGAGCGTCTGACCGCGAAAATCTTCTGCCTCCACATAGGGTTTGGAGGCAAGCGCATGCTGGGCAGAGGCCACAAACACCGGATTGTAATCAAAGAGCTCAATGAAGGTGACACCGGACATATCCTCGGGATCGGATGTGACCACCAGATCCACCTCCTCGCGCATCAACGCAGGCATCGCCTCAAAGGCCAAACCGGGACGGATGTCCACATCCACATCACCCCAGCTCTTGCGAAACCCCTCAAGCACCGGAAACAACCATTCAAAACAGGCGTGGCATTCAATGGCGATATGAAGCCGCCCCGCCTCGCCGTCACGCAGGGCAGAGAATTCTGCCTGTGCCGCTTCGACCTGTGGCAAGACCTGTTCCGCCAGCCGCAACAGGCGCAACCCCGCTGCCGAGAGTTTCATCGGCTTGGAACGGCGTAGAAACAACTCTACCCCGGCCTGTTCTTCCAGACCTTTAATCTGATGGCTAAGCGCGCTTTGGGTGATGTTCAGCTGATCCGCAGCCCGCGCCAATCCTCCCGCCTCATGGATCGCCTTGATGGTGCGCAGGTGACGAAACTCGATATGCATACTTCGATCCGCCTCATGTTGTTCTTGAGAAATATGAGTTTGATTCACTGATAGCTCTCATGTGAAAAGGGGTCAAACCTGATGCGACACAAGTGACGCAAAACACGACATTCCGAGCGCGCGACCAAGGGCGCTCCGCCTCCGAGGAGCCACGACAGTGACCACGCCAGAGATTTCCTTTGAATTCTTCCCGCCCAAAAACCTCGAAGCATCCTTTCGGCTTTGGGACACGGTGCAGTCTCTGGCACCGCTGGCACCGCGCTTTGTGTCCGTCACCTATGGTGCGGGCGGCACCACCCGCGAATTGACCCGCGATGCAGTGACGACGCTGCATAAGAACTCCGGCCTCAAGGTTGCGGCGCATTTGACCTGCGTGTCTGCAACGCGACAGGAAACCCTCGACATTGCGGATCAATACGCCACGGCGGGCATCACGGATATTGTTGCGCTGCGCGGTGACCCGCCGAAAGAACAGGGCCGTTTCACCCCGACTGAGGATGGCTTTGGTTCTTCAGTGGAACTGATCGAAGCGCTGGCGGCCAAGGGTAAATTCAACCTGCGCGTCGGGGCCTACCCTGAGAGCCACCCTGAAGCTGCCAGCCAGCAGGCCAATGTGGAGTGGCTCAAGCGCAAACTGGACGCCGGAGCCGATGAGGCGCTGACGCAATTTTTCTTTGAGGCCGAGAGCTTCTTCCGCTTCCGCGATGCCTGCGCCAAGGCAGGCATTGACACCGATCGCATCACTCCCGGCATTTTGCCGATCGAGAACTGGAAAGGTGTGCGCCGCTTTGCCGAAGCCTGTGGCACAACCATTCCGGCGTGGCTCGATGAGGCCTTTGAGAAAGCACAGCGCGATGATCGTTGCGACCTACTGGCGACGGCACTTTGCAGTGAACTCTGCACTGAACTTCTGGATGGCGGTGTGAAGAAGCTGCATTTCTACACGTTGAATCGCCCGGAACTGACCCGCGATGTGTGCCACGCACTTGGTGTAAAATCCAAAGCGCGCCTGCAGAACGTCGCGTAACACTTGTTGAGCCCATGGCGCCCTCCTAGCGTTTGCACAACGCAGACTGGAGGACGTCATGTCAGTTGCAAAATCCCCCACGGACCTGATGCCGCTCTCTGAGGTCGCGCAGATCTCTGGTCTTGATTTTATGACCGGCATCCTTGAAGGCCGCCTGCCCGGCCCGCCGATTGGCGAAACACTTGGCTATCACCTGAAGAGCGTTGAGCCGGGCCGTGTGGTGTTTCGCGGCACACCCGAATTCAACGTCACCAATCCGATGGGCACCGTGCATGGCGGGTGGTACGGCACGCTCTTGGATAGGTGAGGCAATAAGGATACCATTGCCTCAATTCACCACTTGCTGATATCACGTACGATTAAAAGCGTTGTCCTGTTCAAGATACCTGCGGTGAACTGCCTGTATATCCTTCTGATAATCATCAATATTTCCAATCTTCAAACTTGTTTGCTGATCAAGCTGCAACGCAGTTCTAACGGTATCCGGAGTCACTGGCGGAAGTATTCCTTCGCGGGAATACCGAAACAGTGATATCACAATAGCTTGCACTAACGCCCACTCTACAGCTCGGACCCTCATTGGATTCCCTTCGCCCCAATACTGAATGAGCTTTCTAGGCTCAAACTGCGCCAGTAAACGTTGCGTAGATGACTGATATAATTGCAGAAAACGCACTACGCGTTGTGCTACATCTACGTTGTCATGAAACTCGATTACTTGCTCCAAAGTTCGATATGTTTCCTCTGACAATCGCAGTTTTACTGCACTTTTATCCAGCAGTGAGTGTGGTTTAGTAAGGTCACTTTGAATGCTAGGATATTCTACCGTAAGACGAACTCCCTCCGTGCAAGCTTTGCTCATCTCAGCCAACGCCAACGGCAACCTAGCCCTTGCTGCTAATAGCTTCCGTTTTCGGCTATCTTCGTCTTTCTCGCGCTGGCTGGCAATGTTTGAGAACACCCCAGCAACTGCGAACGAAGCAACAACCAGCGACAAGGAAGCGGAAACCACGAACGTATAGTGTTTTGTGAACCCCACAAAAAAGTCATCATCGAACACCACCCCAAGAACGCAGGTAAAAATGATGCCGATAGCTAACCCCATCGGCGTGTTAAGTAAGTACGAACAAAAATGCTTAAAAAGCGGGTATCTCAATGCGCGAACTCCTACAGACCAGACGACTTACCAGATTGGTATGCGTTCCGAGTCTCTCAGCCAACCCACCAACCGTTGAGATGCCCATGGAGCACATGCAGGAGTGCAGATTTCTTCAATCAAATGTCACGCCGCTCTTCTAGGTGGTGCAATAGGCATACCACTTCCTTGACCGTGGACCAGCATAATAGTGTCTACGACCATCCACGAACCCAAGTGAGTGGGTCTCTTACTACCTCAATCTCAGAGTTTACTAGTTTGCATGGTCGGCATAGTAATAGAAGGCGTTCATATGTAAGAACTATTTGGAGTAACATCTTGGACTACGAAGAGTACAAAGAACATCTTCGTGCTGACATTGCAGCACAAATTGAAAAACTTTGTTGCCAGCCAGTTCTCTTCGTGGGTGCAGGTCTTTCAAGGCGATACTTCAACGCGCCTAGTTGGACTGAACTGTTGCAACAACTAGCGAACGAATGTCCACTAATCGACAAAAGCTATGCTTACTACGCTCAATCTTGTGAATCGCCTCCACAAATAGGAAGTATCTTCGCCGAAAAGTATCGCGAATGGGCTTGGGGTACAGGAGAGAACAACTTTCCAAAGGAACTGTTCGACGCAGATGCCCCGGCAGATTCATTCTTGAAGCATGCAATTTCTTCAATAATAAAAGAAAAAACCCCCGATCACCTATCAGACATTGACGAGAATTGGTTTAAAGAGATTTCGGCACTTCAACAAATAAAACCGCACGCGGTGCTTACAACCAACTATGACACATTTCTTGAGAAAACATTTCCCAACCACACTGTAATTGTTGGCCAGTCCGCACTCAAAGGAATGCCTTTCACTGTCGGTGAAATATTTAAGATTCATGGCTGCGTAGATGAAATTTCAGAAGTAATCATCACTCAAGAAGATTACGATAAATTTCATAAAAAGAAGAAATTCATTGCTGCGCGTCTGCTCTCTCTATTCAATGAACATCCAATGCTAATTGTCGGCTATGGCGCAAGTGATCCCAACGTTAGAGCGATCCTGTCGGACATAGACGAAGCGCTTGCGCTACCGGGATCGCTTATCGATAATATATACTTTATCGAATACGACCCGGAAGCAGAGAAAAAGACCTCATATGCTTCTGAGAAGCTAATACAGATTGAGGAAAACAGAAGTGTACGAGTTAAGCTGATCGTCACGTCGGACTTTGAGTGGGTATTTGATGCATTCAAGTCTCCTGATGCTTTAAGTTCAATCCCCGCCAACTTGATGAGAGCGATTCTCGCACGCTCATATGAGTTATCCAGAACTGATACGCCGAAAACAAAGCTTGAAGTTGACTTTCAATTTCTAGAAGGAAAGCTAGAGAATCAAGAAGAGTTTGCGAAACTGTTGGGCATCACAACAATTCATGATGCTTCTAAAACAGCACTTCATTTTCCTTACTCGATCACAGAACTTGGACAACTTCTTGGAGGTAATAGTTGGCACAAAGCTGACCAGCTAATGAAGATAGTTCTACGGGACACAGGTTTTGATATGAAGGCGTCCGACACTAAGTTTCAACAATCAAATAAAGTAAATAAAACAGTATTTCACAAGTACTCTGAACATGCGTTAGAACTTCTCAAAAAGGTAGAAACCCATCAGAAATGTGATCCGCAGTGGCTTGACTGATTTTTTACAAAAAGCCCCGGTGATCAGATCACCGGGGTTTAGCTTGGGCTAATAAACGTAACAATGTCACTCACTCACGAACATGAAAATGTTACCTCAGAACAAGACATTTTAAACGATTCTTTCACGGCCAATACTCATCGTCAGCATAAGTGCTTGTGATAACAGGTAAATCTTTCAGCGCCCTGCCTGCCATGAAGTGCGCAGTGACATGATTACCAGCGGTTTTGCTCATACTGAACATACTGGCTGCATCCAGTTCGAGCTTGGTGTTATCCGCCGTGATCCAACTGAACGGCTCTGGTCCACCGTGCCAGTACAGATCACCCGCAACAGCACCCATCGCCAAAGCGGTGCCCGCCATCGCGCCAGCCCCGGTGATGTTCTCCTTTGATACAGCGTCAAAATCGATCATCTTGCCGTCGAACACAAACCCCGCTGCAATCCGCCTGTCACGTTCTGCATCAACCATTTGCTTGGTGACAACTACAGCACGTGACACCACACCGTTGGCCACAATCCAATCCGCCGGATTATCGATGACCTCAGAAGTTTCGATGTGCGGGTTTTCCGGTGTGGAAGCAGCAGGCAGATATGCCGCCTGCCCCTTCGCTGTTGATATGCCTCTTCCCGTTGCGGGGTCATAAAATAGTATTTGTTTCAATATCCTTTCCTCTTACTTCATCGGCCAAAAAACGTAGCTGATGGTGTGATTTCCACTTGTGGCCTTCGGGCGTCCTTTAGCTACAAAGACCTTCACGTCGGAACCAATTTGGTGGTTGTCCACTTCTTTGCTGAAGTTGGACCCGCTCACCGTCCAAAGACCCGGTCCAAGAGCAGGCAGTTCCACACCGTTTGAAACGTGGATGGTCCCGCTGACAGAAGGTGACTGTGACAATACGCCCGCTGTCAGCACGCCACTCCCTTCGACCACCAGCTTCACGAGTCCGGCGCTGCCCGGTTGGCCTCGCATCGAGTCCGACGTGTTGTAACCGCCTGCGCCGCCCCCCCCGATTGTTATCCTGATTTTCGTGGCTGCTGGCGGCAGAACATAATCATTTATTGTCGTCAAAGGACTGCCCCGGCCTGCCTCACCAGTTTCACGGCCATTGCCTGACCCGCCAACGCCGCCATTGGCGTATGGGCTGACTTGGCTGTACCGCCAGCTTGCAGTTTGCTGCCCACCGGGGTCGCCGAATGATGACTTGTTGCCCCCGCTGCCGCCCGATCCAGAACCACTTTGCCAAGTTTCGAGCACGTTGTTGTTGTCATCCAACAATTCGACCACCGTGGCAGCGCCGGGCGAGCCATGTTGTCCGTTATAGAACATGTCCGCGCCTGCCCCGCCGCCGCCACCACCACCAGCCAGCACAAGACTGCGTATGACGGTACTGGATGAATCCAGCGTGTAAGTACCCGATTGAGGGTAAGTACTCGTGGCCCCAGTATCAGAACTGATTTCAAATTGTGCGTTGCGGATCGTGAAGCTGTCTTTAACAACTCGAATATATTGTTCTTCATTACCATCGTTTCGGCCTGCAAAGAACCCGAACCCGGTATTTGACCCGTCGCGACCAAAGAATATGCCGCTGTTCGCATAATCGGATGCGCCAGTTTTTCCAATCGAAAGAGCGCCGTTCTCGCTGATCTGCAAAAGGCCATCAACGTCCATCTTGTTCGCTTTTACTGACCCATCCAGAAGGATACTTTCCGCCGCGATACGAGCCGCCGTGATGGAACCGCCTGTTTCAGCATCGGTCAAAGATGTCAATTCCAATAGCGCACTGTTACTTGTGCTGGCACGCATCACGATTGCGGCGCTTTGATTGCCCTCAATGTCCGAAATTGCCTTTTGGCTGATCTGCGTGCTGGCACCTTGTGTGATTTGCTTGACAGACACCCTGTGAAGCTTCCATTTCACTGGAAGGTCTTGCTTGCCCCCGTAATTTCCAGTCCCAAAGAAATATAGCGCCAGATATGAGCTATTCGGATTGGTCCCCGGATTAAAGCCATTAGGTTTGGTCATCTCAAATTCAACGGTCTGAATTACACCATTTTCATCTGACAGATTATCTTCAAAATAATAATATTGGTGTGCATTTGTGCCGCCGTCATCTGCTCTTATCCAACTTACCCTACTACATGCGCCGCCCCAATCACCGGAAATCTTTTCGACTTCCAGCGTGACACGCAATGCATCCAGCTTGTTTGCAGAAGGAAGTTCAAGTTCGTGATTTAGTGATGAATCTATTCGACAATATGGTCTGTTCGCGTGACCATCGTTTTGGTCCAGCACAACAAATTGTAGGGCGTTGTAATATTTTCCAGCAACTTTTGAAAAATAGCGATTGCCAGAGTTAATTCGTTCGTCACCAAAGCCTTCTGGCATGTTGATTGAATTATTCCAATCTTTTAAAACCGGGTTGCTGAAGTTTTCGCTGCTCATCGTTTTAGTCACGACGCCTTCGACAATAGCAGCCGCAGATGCAGAACCAGCAGCCTCTGCTGCCGACGTTGCCACTTCATTACGATATGTAAGTGCTTGGCTACGCGCTGTTTCAGCCGCATTCTTTGAACTATTTGCCGCAGATGCGGACTGAGCGCTATTATTCGCACTCGCTGCTGCACTTGATGCACTTGTTGAGGCCGCAGAAGCGTGGGTCGCAGCTATAGTGCTTTCCTCTGCATCCTCAAGATATGCAACATCAACAAGCGTATAGTTAGCTGTTGAAGATGCATAATTTACAATAACCACTGGATTGATCATCGCGGTTCCTGGACGAAACTGGTCACTATCCGCACCTTCGCCAGTAATTGTCCCGGTCATCTCATGCCAGTTACCGTCATCGGGCACGGTCATGCTCCCGGCTACGTATCTGTGTGTGCCTGCCCCACCAGTGATGCGATCACCGTTTTGGTCAAACGTATCCACACCCCCGTAGCATGTGGAGGTGCCGCCAACTGCTTTTACACGGACGATCATGCGATACGTGCGCGATGTATCGACTGGCATTTTATCAATCGTGCGTATCCACATTGCGGAGTCGATTTTGAGCGCGTTACCGCCTGTTGGACCGTTTGCCACGGTTACATTAGATGCATAATTGCCGTCGCCGCGATCTTGTTCCCATCCGTCTTTGCCGTACTCAAAAACGGGGTTCAGGCTACGTGCTATCATGTTGTCCCTGACACTCGTAGCCACACCCGCAGATGTTGCAGCCGCAGTAGCAGAACCAGACGCGTCATTTTTAGAAATAGCAGCTTGATCGCGGTAGGTCTTCGCAGTCCCAGCGTGCGTATTCGCAGCCAGCGCACTGTTTGCACTCGCTGCTGCCGATTGAGCGGAATTGTTTGCACTTATTGAAGCCTGAGACGCAGATGTCGCAGCAGCGCTTGCACTGTTGTTTGCAGACGTAGCCGCATTCTGCGCAGTTGTCTTAGCAGTGTTCGCACTGTTGGCATGAACCTGTGCGGCCTGTGCACTCGTGTTAGCCGCCTGTGCATGCGCGTTTGCTGATGAAACGTAGCCTTCCATGTCGGATTGCACGTTGTTAGCAAGGTGAGACCAAGTAATTGTATTTGCTGAGATATCACCACTCTTGATACCCAGTTCTAGCGCTGAAACGACAATAGAGCTACCAGCCGCAACAGAGCCATCCATGCCCACCGCATCGATCCAGAAATAATAGTTGGATATAGTGAGCGGGCTAACGATCATCTCAGTGCTGGCGGTAGTTCCATACAAGATGGCGTCACCGCGCACGTTGCTGGTTCCCATGTAGACCTTATAAGCACCCACCAACTGAGGCACCGCGTTTGACCACGCCAGCTTGACAGTGTTCATGCCAACTTCATAGCTCACACCAGAGACTGGCACCAAGTTCGGCATCTGATCAGCAAGCACCATCGCTCCCTGACTGATGTAGCCACGGCTATTTTCTGTTTTTACAAGAAATTGGTAGTCGTGCCCTTCGCTGTTAAAATCAGCCGGAATGTCAAAATGATCTTCAACTGTCTCACTTATCTTCACCCATTCACCAACGGCAGGACGCTTTGCCCAAATGTGATAGCGGCGCACGCTCGTTGTGTCTGGTGCAGTCCATGTAAGATAGCCGTTGTTCTTGTTGTCACCAATGCGGCTACCATCAGTCCAAGTAAGGTTGGATACGTTAGGAACGACTGTTCCCGGAATTACGATTGCTGGTTCAACGTAACTATCTTCCACGTTCCATGACAGGCTGTTCCAATCAAAGCGCTCTGCTTGAATGGTCGCGTTAAGTTCACTATCAATGCGGATACCCGTTATTTTAAACAATTCGTTGGTGATCTTGCTTGCAACTGAGTTCAGCTTGAAGATGTCACCAATTTCATGAACTAGTGCTTTGCGATCAATCTTAAACTTAATAGTTTTGCCAATGCGACTTTCTCTAACAATTTCTTCTGCTTTAGCAAGTGCACTTTGACGATGAGTGCCACCAAATAAAGTGTATGTGGTTTCGTTCGGCTTACCATTGTCTTCGGCAAGATATTGGACATGGGCAGCACTACCACGAACAGGCCATGACACACTGTCATTAGCATAATCCATACTTTCATTTTTGAACTTAACTTCGCAGCGATTGAAGCGCTCACTCGCACCAGCCACAGCAACTTCGATCTTACCCAATATATCGTTATCAGAATAAGTTGCAGTAATTAGGGTATCTTGTTCAACGTCACTTGCCGGATAGTCCAATTTGAGCTTGTAGATACCATTGGAGTAAACCAACTTTGCTTGAGCCATGGTTTCAAGTAATTGTTCAATTATATCTCTGCTTGGTGAAGATGTATCAATTACAAGATTACACTCGTAAAGTCTCAAATCACGCTTTGAAGGTAATGGTTCAACTTGACCGTCCTGAACAGGTCGCACGCCATTTACACGCCCGCGCACGTCAACATTGCTTGCAACAATTGTGTCACAAATTGCTTTCGCATGTCCGAATGAAGCTAAATCAACTTTGTTATCAGGCAGGCCACGCCCACCCTTTTCAATAGGTCTGGTAAGATAATCAGCAATCACTACCGCCGAATTGTTACTAAACGTGTAGTCGTTGCTGAACTTCCATTCACCATTATCATTGAAAATATCACGGACGCGAGTTCCGCGAATGTATGCTGTTAGGTTTGGAGTGCCAGAATATTCAGGGTCATCACGGTTCAACTTGTAAACTTGGGACGCCCAAGCCATCCCAGTAAATTTATTGGTATTACCAAGAGGCACATTGAAGGCCACCGCTGTAGGATCGGCAACACCGCCGTTTTTACTTAAACGAATGTGGTGAGAAAACTTGTGATAATCGTAGTTTTGGTCATCGACTTCAAAATCCAAAAATTCGTCAATATCGCCGTGACAGAATGCCTGCTGCACAACCATATATTCTTTTTTTGATCCGCCGTGATTACCCACACCCAAGTTGACTGCACGGTCTTCGAAACCAGATGGTGGTGCAACGATAGCACCATTATCCGCAGTGTGCACAACTGATCGCACCCCGCCTACTTTGGCATACCCATAAACCAGCGGTAAGTTAATAGCCTCACCATCTACCGGGACGTCAAAACCCTTCTGTTTGTCCATTTCGGCGTCAAGTCGAGCTTGCTGCTTCTTTGCTTTTCTACGGGAGTGCAAACCTGATACGATTGAGATAGCCGCCCCAATAATGAAATTGATTATCATGTCACATTACTTATCCTTTCTTATTTTCTATCTTTTAATTATTTAGCTTATACCTTACCCCAAGCTACCGAACTTGGCGTGTTATTTTCCAATATTTTGTCAAAACAAGTGTCCGTAGGATCAATCTGGCGCATGGCATCTTTTGTTGTGAATATTGTTGATACCGCATCCAAATTGGACAATGGGGCAGAGCATTCAATCTCAAACAACATCTGGTCATCATCCACTACATATTTTGGATTAGCCACTGTGCCTGTGTAAACGTGAAGCAGATCATTCAGGCCAAGTTGCGGCACGCCGTTTATGGTGAAGCCAAGAAAAATTGACACTGGACGGTGCAGAATTCCGGTATCAATTTCATTTTTAATACTCGCATCCATGCCGTTTAGCGTGAGTGTATATGCTTCCCTATCCACGACCTCAGTGTATCTTGGACTGTCAAACTGCATAATCAGGGGATCACTGGCATACTCGCTGCCATTCCATGTTACCGCGTGAGGCAAACTGGTCAGATATCGAGTAGCATTCCAATCCAATTTAACCAAAGCGAAGTAGCCAAGTTCTTGGTCAGTCTCTAAGAAATTTTTTAAAATATTTGCGTTATCCTTCATGTCATATCTTCTCTATTAAATTTATTGTTCCGGGATTTGTCAAAACGCCATTATTAAAACTCACACCACGTGCAGTTTTGATATCTCTTTCGTAAGTGTATTGAACATCATCACCCAAATTCACGGCTTCACTCGCTGCAACATCAGCAACCAAACGCGGGTATATTTTCAAACTTTTGTTGGTGGTGTCGTTTAGCTCAACGTCTTCAACTACCATGTAGAGTTTTGGATGCCCTGCGAATGTTACGAAGTAGCCAGCGGGAATAATGTTACCTACGCCATCACCAGAAGTTGCAACAATTGACACAACATCAGCACCAGCCACCGCATTACTCGCTGCAACGGCTGATCCTTTGAATGTGCGCTTTTCTTCCATGCCCAGACCTTGTGGCATTATCATCGTATCAACTGCATGGAAGCCCGAGATATGAGCCAGCATGATAGCGCTGGGATCGTGGCTTGGTTTCACTTGAAAGTTCAGGTCAAATCGCTGACCCGGCAAGAATGTGGTGGTTCTTTGAAGATTCAGCGACTCGTTTTGAAAAACAGTTCTATTATCAAAAATATTGTATGGTGTGAGTATTTCTTGTCCTTTGTAGTAATATGCCATTAAAATCCGTTCTCTTTGTTGGTGTTGTTGACCATCTGGGTAATTGTTGGTGCCATCTCAAAAATTGCTTTTTCAGTCTGGCGGCTAATGTCACCTGTAATATTGAAATTAACAGTTGTTCCTGTCCCGCTTCCTCTATTTAGCACATTGTCCACTTCATCAGTCGGAATAACGACTTCGCCGGGCTGCAACATTGCAGGCACGCTATCAACGCCCAGTTTACTAAATCCGGGTTTGTGGGGCACAACACCACCATTACTAAATCCAAGTATTCCGCCAATTCCACCAAATAGACCTCCCACTCCGCCGAACATTCCGCCAATTCCTTCAAATATTCCAGACATCATATTTTGTAGACCTGATCCAAAATTTTGGAATATACCTTGGAATTTGGACCCATCGAGCGCTGTTGACATTTCGCCTTGAACGTTCTTCCCAAAATTTTCAAATATATTGTCAAAAAATCCTTTGCCGTCCTTGGAACCAAATCCCAGACCTTCGGCCAAACCGTCAACGAGACCATTGGCAAAATTATCAATTATACGGCCTGTGATCTGGTCAAAAATTGAGCTTGCAAACTCCTTCCAGTCACCGGATTTCAGAGCTTGGGAAAGGCTGCTTTTAATACTGTCAAGAAAGCTATCTGTAACTTCCTGTTTTACATCACTTTTAGCCGAACCGCCTGAACCACCAGAGCCAGAAGCAGTGTTACCGAAACCCTCGCCGTTTCCGTTGCCGCTGTTTGGCGGTGTGACAGGTGGTGTTGTTGGTGCTGCATCAGTGCTATTGTTAGCAGGTGGCATGATAGCCGATGTTAGGCCAGTTCCGCTGGTTGTGCCCAAAGTCTGATTGAAATTTTGCCAACCGGGATTTTGGGGCATCTTGCCTAGCTCATATTGCCCGATAGTAATATGCGATATATCTTTCAGGGGATTGATACTGTTCAGCAGGTCGATTGTGGCATTAACAAAATTTTCCAGAGGTTTCAGGGCTGCATTCATTGCCACTTTAAAGAAGTTACTGAATGATGTGGTGACGCTCTCAAATGCCCATGTTAACTGCTCCTTAATATTGAAAACGATATTTTTGAACGCGTCACCGAAATTTCTTACAAAGAATGACGTGACATTTCCGAATGCGTCCTGCATCTTTGAACCAGCACTTTGGAAATCCAATGTGAAGATGTCTTTCATTGCGCCAAATAGAAGCGTGAAGTTCTCGGTGACGACTCCAACACCATCTTTAAATATTTCGAATGCTGGCGTTAGATTATCCCTCAACCATCCAGTCAAATTTTGAATTTTTTCAATAATGCCAGATAGCGTAAATCCGAACTTGTCACTCAAAAATGCGTCGGTGCTTTTGACTATTGAGTCCCAATTTTGAAAAATTGCCACAGCAGCCGCGATAGCAGCAGTCACAGCCAGCACAGGCCATGACAGTAAGCTGAACGCAGCGCCGAGCGCACCGACTGACACACTTAGAATAGCGATGCCCGCTATAGCACTAGCCATCTTGGGGTTGTCTGCCGCGAAGTTTGATACAGCGTCGATTGCAGGTCTGATACCGTCAATTAGTGGGATGATCGCGTTGGCCAGCACAGCGGAAAAGCTGGTTTTAATGCGGTTCATGGCGTCGTTAATACGCTCACTTGCCCTTGCGGAGTCCTCTGAAATGGTGGCTATGCCCTTACCAGCTTCTAACATGGCGTCTGTTTTGATGTTTCTACCAGCAAATTCCTTGCCCAATAGTTCCATGCTGATAGCTGCCTTGGCCCCTTTGTCTTCAATGCCCTCAAGACCGCGTAGAACAGCCGCATAGCGTTCTTCTGGCTTCATGCGGTCCAGTTGCTCAAATGATAAGCCAATACGACCAAGAGCGTCAGCAGCGGTCTTAGAACCCCTACTCGCGTCAAGTAGAACCTTGTTCAGCTTCAATGTAGATTTCTGGAACCCGGCAGAAGATACACCAGACTGTTCAAGCCCGAACTGTAGACGCTGATAAGAGTCAAACGCGATACCAGCAGCATCGGCAGACTTCACCATTGCGTCACTCGTTTCTAATAGCTTACCAATGCTGGCAGCCGCAGCGATACCCGCCATTGCAGCGCCAAGACCTTTGAACGACTTGCTCAGTTTGTTGACGTTACGCGCCGCTCTCTTACCAAATTTCTTTGTGTGAGACTCGGCCTTATCCAGATCGCGTTTTAGTCGTGCTGAGTCTGCCCCAAGGCCCACATTCAATGATGCAATTGTTGCCACTACTTACCTCTTTTCTTATTCAGTGCCTTTCCTTTCTTTTCAATTGCTGGGCCTAAAGTGTCCTTGAAGCGCTGCAACATGCCTGCATGCTCTTCATCGAAAGCATTTCTTAATGGTGCAGATGCACTCGTTTTCTCACTACCAAATTCCACGGCCAGAGCTTGGTTCCAGCGGCTTTCACCTTTTTTCCAAAAATATCCTGATCGGCCAACTATAATTGTATTGTCGTTAAAGTGATTGGATTTTTTGATCTTTTTAGTAGCTTTGCCTATCTTGGTGGTTACAGATTCCTTTAGTCCACCTGAATCAACTGGTGTATTTTGTTCAATCTTTTCTTCCACGGGCTTCATCGCAGCTTTCACGGCTGGACGCATAGCCTGCACAGCGTATTTTGGACTGCCGAACTCTTTTCCAAGCTCTCGCAGAGCCTTTTCTAAGTCTTTCAACCCTTCAACTTTAATATCCTTTGATCTCGCCATATCCTTTCTCTTAAATAAAATAGGCCACCCGATATGAGCGGCCTTAGTATTATTTAGTAATTATACAGCTTCTTTCAGCCAAGCTGGTGCTGAATCATCTACAAAAATTGCCGCTGCTTTAACTGCAAGAGAACCTTTACGTTGTTTCTCGCTGGCTCTGATTGCCTTGCCCTGTCCAAGATAGATGTAATCATCAATCGTTGGATACATGTCATGAAAATCTATCATCTTCTCTGGCTTATGCTTTTTGCCCAAGATGAGGCCCAGCATTGTTTCGCGAATGATGTTTAAGCTTGCATATTGATTATAGGAAATAGCGTAATCTTTATACGGCCCAATCATGCCAGATTGAATAAGTTGGTATATGTCCGATGCGTCGGAATGTGAGATGGAGTTGACAGTATCAATGGAGCTACCATTGCTGAGTAGATATGCTCTAACGACCCGCTGCCAACTCCTACTTAGTTTTTTTCCGCAGTTGGATTAAGAGCGTTACTGACCTCTTGCATGATAGCGGTTAGATTACTCATGCTGAACATCGCATTGATATCATCCCATGTTTGAGCGTCTTCAAAGCGCTCGCCGCGCTCATCACACAGCAGTTCGACAAACACATGCGTGATTGTGTCCTCGGGATTATCTTGAAGGTCAGTCTCCAAGCTTCCAAATTTGTCTGTCATCTCCTTCATAGGAAGGTCACGGACGTACAAGCCCTCGTAAGATGTTGAGATTGGTTTTCTCGTAACAATAGATCCTAATTTTGCCATTTTTGTAATATCCTCTTATCTTATATATTCTTCGCCCTGAACTATCAGAGCTTCCATGCGCCTTTTCTAATGGCGTTGTTGTAATATCCGTTCACGAACTCCATGGCCAAATCGATTGCTTCGTCAGGCTCTGCACCTGCGATTAATAGTTCCTTGGCTATGATAAATGCATAATATTTCTGATTGCGAAGGCTGAACCAAAATTCTCCGCCTTCTAAGTTTTCTGAGTTATTAATGTAATATTCTAATTTTTGTTCTGGTGTCATATCCTTTCTCTTTGTGTAAAAAAGGGGCCACCAATGCAGCCCCTTTGGTGTATTTTAAGCTTTATCTACCCATGTAACGCCACCTGTGCGGGCAACTGACGCGTCCATCTGAATACGGTCATCCAGCGGTGCAGTCAGATCGGATGTTTCAATGTAGCCATCAAAAACGGCATAAGTGACTTCTGCGCCGTTCTCAAATTTCACAATAAACGAATGTTCCGTCTTGCCGTCATCATCGCGCAGCGCTGTGTGGATCGCGTTGTCATTGTTGTAGGTCACATTGAATGTGAAGCTGTCCGCACTTGCCTGCCCCACGAGCTTACTCTGAAAATCTTCACCATAAACTGGAACGTCGATAACTGAACGGCTCTTGGACAATGCACCCATGTCGGCCACATCAATCACTTGATTATTAGCAATCGCAGCCGCTGCTACAGTTGTTTCATCTTTAGTGTCGATCTTAGCAGCACTGAAAAATAGGCTAGCGATTAATCCGACTTGGCGTTTTGAAATTCCTGACATTTAAAAATTACCTCTTAATAATTATTCCTTTCTTTTATCTATTTAGTTACATCAGAATGCGGATTGTGATGATTTCTTGATATATTTTGCCGCCATCAAGCGTGGTCTCAAAACTGTTTGTTACTTCACTTCTCAAGATGCGAGTTTGACCAATCGTTCCGTTAAATGCGTGAAAATCAGTCTTAATATATTCAGCCAGTTCTGTTTGCTTCGAATAGCTATCTGCAAATATTGATACTGTTAGCTCTGTTTCTGCGATTCCATAACTGTCCTTATAGAATGCTTCTCGCTGACCATTGCGAAACGAAAACACCACCGCTGGGTAGTGACCATTATTAAAACTTGGCACAACACGAACACCCGGCACAGCATCAGCCAATTTTTTTGAAATATCTTTCTTGAACTGGCTCATGGCGTCACCCTCTCGCAATAAAGGATGATTTCAGCGCGGTTGCTTGGATTAGCGTCTATCCCGTTCACCTCGTAACGATCACCCGCAAGCTCAACCTGCCAGTTGCTCTCTATCGCCATGGTGTTGGGGTTTTTTCGACAATATACTAATAGAGACACATCGCTTACACTCTGTTGAGCAGCTAGTATGTCCTTAAAAGTGACCGTTTTGGTTTTCACACCAGAGCTAAACTGATGCGCCCAACTTAGTATATCTTCCTGATAATCTCCTTTCGTGATTGTTGGCTTGTAAAAATCTGCTTTGATCATACAGCCACCCTCTTGTAAGAGCCAATTAGCCTATCCACTGTGATCGCAGCTTTGGCCCTCGCCTTCTCAGTCGTTTCTCCACGCACTTCAAACAGTTCACTTGCCGCAACAAGAACTGCATGCTTTACGCGTGCTGGCACATTTGGTGTGGCAGTGTATTTTATTGAAATGGGGAAACTAAGGTCTGACGATAGCGCTGGCAGTTCTTTAAAAGAAACCTTTGGCTTCATGCCAGTTTCATCAAGAACGTAACCACTTGCATCCATCAAAGTGTCATCACCGGAAACATCAAAGTAGTGAACGGTTAGATCAGAAATATATTCGTGTGGTAGCTCAACATCTTTGAAAGTATCTAGTGGATATAGAACTGATTCAGTTGATAGAGATTTTCCACATGCATCTTCAACAAGGTTAGCCGCTGCATCGATGATGTTTAACAATTCGGCGTCATAGCTGTTATCACCCCAAAGCATTAGCTGCGCCTTCAATTCGGGCACAGTCACAATGTTTGTTGGATTTTTTGTTATTATTTTATAATCCATGTGGGACGCCTCAAAATGATAATAGTAAGGAACCGCCAAAATTAGCGGTTCCCTTTGTTTTAATAATTTGGATTAAGCTTTGACGGTCAGCTTACGTAGAGCGTTTGTGTCTACTTCACCGATGCCGGAGCGCATCTCACCGTAGTAGGAGATATGGCCAAGCTTAGTGACGTTAGAGCGGGTCAAAGTCGCTGTCTTGCGGTTAGCAAGAACTAGACCACGGCCCCAGTTACCGAATGCGCCGATCACGTTACCAGCAGTCATGTCAGCCATGTAACCGTTCTCGACCACACGGAAGCCCATGAAACGATCTACGGCTTCAATCGGGTCAAAGATCAGCTTGGACCCAGTTCCAGCTTCATCAAGTTCGCGGATAGCAGCCATTGCGTCAGTGGAGAGCATAAGCACACCATTTTGACGATACTGAACCGGGACAGAATGAATCAGCGTGTTCAGGTCAGCGAAAGTCACGCCAGTGTTTGCCGCTGTAGTCACACCGTTGGTGATCGCCTCAACTGCTACAACGTGTTCCATCGCCTCTTTTGCAGCGATTTCTGCAAGAATATCCTCGGCGTAGAACTGGTCCAGTCCAACGATATCCTCTTGGCTCTCTGTGGTGACGTCCTGTGCGGCGTTCACTGTGCGGGCAGTGATGACCACCTCTGCAACAGCGCTGTCGCCACTTGCTTTGGTTCCTTTATTAGTCGCGTTTGCAACAGCCGCATTGTAAGAGCCAGTCTTACGTGGAAGCGTCACAGTGGACCCGGTGATGTCGATCTTACGCGCAAGCATGCGAACTGGGTTAGCTGCGAACAGATCGCCAGACAGGCCCAGCACAGGCTTCACAGAACCAGTGACTGGCGCGGTCTGAGTGATCGCCTTTACCTCAATGTCGGCGCTATACTCGCCCTTTTCTTCAAACGATTTAACAAATGCCTCGTTTACAGATTTTAGTTCCAAACTCCTTTCCTCATTTTTGTTAACAATTGCAGGAATGGAGTCAAACTTCGCTGTTACTGCTTCAATCGCTTCCTTTACTGCTTCCAATTCCGCCTTGTCGGCCTTAGTTTCAATCTTAGTTTCTACTTCTGCTTTTGTTTCGAATTTTTCGTCAGCAGACGCTTTAATAGATTCCAAAATCTCCTTTACTTGATCTTTATCCATGTTGGAAAATTACCTCTTTTTAAAAATCCTTTCTTTTATTTAGTGAAATTAAAACTTGAACTCGTTGAGGATATTGAAAATATCTTCACTCTTTTCTTCGACTTCCTCAGAAGAACGGAGTTGTTTAATACCTGTCCAACCATCGTTGAAAAGCGCTTCAATCTCTGCACGATTGAGGCCCGCATTGCGCAAAACAGACTTCAAATCGGAAACTGCTATCAACCCATCATCAGATTTTACTGACAGAATTTCGGCAGCAGGGTTACAAGGATTGAGAACAATGGACGTTTCAACCAACTCAACTTTGTTGAACTGGCGACCACCACTTGACAGACTCTCGTAGTCGTTTGATCTGAAACCAATGGAAACGGCAGACAGAGCTTTGCGTTTTAGCAATGCGTGAACGTCTGAACCTTGTGTGGTTTCTTTGTAAATAACACCGCGACCAATAAGGCCCTTGTCATCAACTTTAAGGTCTACCCACTCGCCAATAAGTTTGGTGTTCTGGTGGCCGTAAAGCATTGGAGTTTTGTAACTTCCGGGTCAAACGACATAATAAAGTCGTCAAAAGCGCCTCGCGCTATCACGTCACCTACCTTGTCGCTATTTTCAAAAGTAGACAGGTAAGCAACTACTTCGCCATCATCGGTGACTTCCTCTACCGATGTCGGCAATTCTTTTGTGATGAGTTTCAACTTTTATTACCTCATAAAATTTCCTTTCTGATTGTATTTAGTGAAATTAATCAGGTGGCCTTACTCGAAGGACCACCCTTTTTTAATCAATTCTGCTTTTGACATGCCATAAGCAGCCTCAAGCTCTGCAATGTTACGATTTACGTATATGTGACCGTCCGGGTGCTTCACAGTTGCCACCGTTGGAGCCTCAATGTTCTTTGTAATTTCTTTCTTTTTACTCATTGGAATATCCCTCACTGGTGCGTGGCCCATACTGGCCTGTTGAATTTGCATCATAGTCATTGTGACTGGTTGGCTCTGGTGATTTTGGTGCTTCAACAAACTTGTCACCACCATCTACGGCAGAGTAACCCGCC
Source organism: Tritonibacter mobilis F1926 (assembly GCF_000376545.2). Lineage (NCBI taxonomy): Bacteria > Pseudomonadati > Pseudomonadota > Alphaproteobacteria > Rhodobacterales > Paracoccaceae > Tritonibacter > Tritonibacter mobilis. The sequence continues at coordinate 5,372 of NZ_CP015231.1, read as the reverse complement.
AGATTTCTTGCTTCATTCAATGTCAAAATTCCGGCATTGAAGCTTTCATTGGCTATTTTTGTTGTTGCAGCAAGATCGCCTTTGGTTAGCTCTGTCGGATCAAAAGCTATTTCTTTGTCAGGATCAGTGATAAGCGCCTGAGACAGTTTTTCAGAAATATTTTTAGTTAGCGGGCTGATACTGTCGCGATAAAAGCTGCTATTCTTCTGGCTCAGGTTGGAATATTTTGAGCCGTCATAAAGTTCCAAAAATGCGCTTGGGACTCTGAAAATGGACGCAATGCGGGCGATTTCGAGCTTGGTTAGCTCTTGTGTCTCGGAGTCTGCTGGGCTGCTCTTTGTCATCGGCGTGTAGGTCGCGCCCCCGCCAAGCAAGGTTACGTCACCGCCGTATTTCTTCTTCCAGTCAGCAGTAAAAGCAGCCGCCTGTTCAGGTGGCACAGACTCGGCCACGGAAATCACGCCAGATAGCTTGCTACTGTCACGAGTGGATCGGGTGAGATTAGAGTCCAGGGTGTTAGCTTGAACGATAAGCTCTGCTGCCTGCTCCACACGGCTCAGACCAGTCACGTCCAGAGAAATGAAGTCTCGAATGTGTATGATTTCGCGCTCAGAATACGTGCGACCACCTTCATGATGGAACGTTCTGGCCCCTGACATGCTGATAGTGCACTTGATCTTCGGCGGATCGAACGGCACAAGCTCAGTGACGCGCCCTTGTGACGTCATGATCTTCAACAAATAGACGTTGCCGTAGACCATAAGATCGCTAACAATTTTCTTCTTGAACTCCACGCGCGTCATGCTGCTGTTAGGTCGGCGCAGCAGCTTGTTCAGATCGTGATCGACTGGCGCAAAGCCCGCCTTGGTCGCGTCAACAGTAGACCACGGCATCTGGCTAACAGTCTCTGCAAGCACGTTGACACAGGCAAAGACCGTGGGGTTTTTCAGTGCATCTTGTGGCTCAAGATTTACATTTTTGATTGAGACGTAGGGACTAATATACATCCCCATCGGTGCTGCGCTCTCATCCTTGGGGCGCAACCAACTTAGCCAATTTCCTGCCATTTCTTATTATTTCCTCATTAAATTCCTTTCAGTTATTTATTCAGGTATGAACCAACTAAACTCTGATTTTGGTTTGTTAATATTGGCTCGTGTCATCGCCATCAAAAATGCAATGATGGCGTCAATCTTACACGCGCGGTCCCTGCCCTTTCGAACTTTGATGTTTTCGTTTAAATCGGTGTAGACTTCACAATTGGAGAGTTGCCATGCCAAAAACGTATCGCCGTCATGGATCACCTCACCATTCTTCACCTTTATTTCTACTTCTTTGGTGATCGGTGAAAGCGCCTTCATATTTTGAGGGATGTTCACCATCTCATAGCCGTCTTCTTGAAGCTGGTTTACCAACGTCAAAGCTGACCAATCGTCATAGCAAATTTCTCGGATTTCATGAGTTTGGCTCAAGTTGCGGATATATTCGCGAATGGCCGCATCATCACGAACTTGACCCTCTGTAACGATTAGTTTGCCGCTTTCCACACCAGCCGAGTAGATTGGGCGCACGTGCTTAGGTGCTTCCCTAAATGCAGCCTCTGGCACGAAACAGGTGCTATCAAAGTGAAAACGACCATTACTATCTGGCCCATAGGCAGCAGATACCGCAACAAGGTCATCTGTAGCGCCGAGATCGAGACCCAAGTAACAGGGAAGAGTCTTATCAATCTTGCCCCTATTCTTGTTCCAGCTATTGATATCTATCCACGAGTCAGTAGTAGAAATGAATTCATTCAAATATTTCGTGCGATAGTTAGCAGCAATGCTCTGGATTACTTTTGCCTGCTCCAAATGTTCCTTGTAATATTCAATAGAGGCAGATACACCTAAATTCGGCTGCGCTTTGATTACATTAGCGATATCTTGCCAATCATCACCCGCGTCAATTTGGTATGCTAAACAAAAAATACGTTCATCTTCGAGAATTCCATCAAGCACCTTTTTCGCATAATCTAACTGACCATAGAAAAAACCATTCTCTGCGCCGGGTTGACCAGTCGTAATATGGATAAATTGCGGTGATTTTGGTTTACTCATAGAAGACAAGACGACGTTAAACAAGTTGTCGTCTTTAATTGCAGCACTCTCATCCGCTATACCAAGGCGCACGGCTAAACCGTCTTGGCGTTCACTCTTATTGCTCAATGCAGTGTAGCGGTTCCATTTTTCGGTGTTGCTAATTTTGTTCGTTAATTTTTTGTATCCCGGTGTCAGTCTCGGATCAGATGTTTGTTGCATCCGATCCGACATATCCCAGACCAGTTCGGCCTGATCTTTTTTGGTAGCTATCGTCACGATCTGGCTACCCATCGGTGCATAAATTAGCTCATATAGAGCAAGAGCGCCGAGAAGCGTTGATTTGCCACTACCACGCGCGACCAAAACGATTGCTCTCGTGAAGCGCCTTATTTCGATATCCTGTTTATCGACCCAGCCGTATAAATTCGCCAGCAAAAATGCTTGCCATGGTTGAAGTATTATGTTGGTTCCCGCCTGTGCGCCTTCCACGAAGTTCAGCAACTGGCAATAGTTAATTACATGCGAAGCAAGACCCGCATCAAACTTCCACCTAAACCCGCTTTCAAATTGGGTTTTCTCAATATCTTCTAAAAATACCGCAGCCTGCTTTTTAATATATTCAGCCGCTACCAGATCACCGTTGACTACCTTTCGCGCGTATTCAATCGCATCATCAACTGTGCTTTTCCTGTCTAATATAAAGTTATTCATTTCCTTTCAAAAAATCTGCCACTAGGTCTACTTCCTCGCTCTCACCTTCAATAGGAATCGGTGCGCGAGTATTTTTCGTTAAATGGAATTCGGCCAAATAGCGGCTAATTTCTCGGCCTGTATCCGAAATGATAGTTGACGCTAATTTTCGGCCTATTGTGGCTGTTGCGCCTTCTGTCTCGTATATTTCCTTGGCGTCACGATAAATCTGCACTTGATCAACAAGAAGAGATAGCATTAGCTCATCTTCGGCTGCTGATTGGCCATATTTGTAGAGATACGCGGATATTGTTTTAAAAATTATCTCTTTGGTGACTGGTTGAGTGTGATCAAGAATAGTCGGCATCTCCAACCACGTTAATTGATCTGGCTTCACCAACAATGAACCGTGCTTATCATTCCTGAACGTGCCGTCGCGCTCGTGTTCTGCGAGACTTTTCCGGTTACTGCCTCCGCTCCTTCCTTTTACGCCCGCCATTTTCATTCCTCTTATCGTGTCTTGTTTTAATTATTTAGGCAAAACGCACGTTTATATTCCTAAATAATTAGAGAAATTAAATTTGAGGAATTAGGTGTGTCAGATGAAATTGTAAAAATACGCGACAAAGTGCACGAGCACAGTTCAAGAATAGCTGTGAACGAAACTAATATTAAAAATATTCAAACTGATGTCAGCGGGCTTGAAGAAAACGCAAAAAAAGTCGTTTGGATCGTCATCACGTTTGTAGTCGTCGGCGTCCTTACCTTTGTGTTCAAAGGAGGCTTTTAAATGAAAATGTTTAATTTCCAAATGTTTTTACTTGCCGCGTCTCTCGCAACTGCACTTATTTCATGGGCGAAACCGGATTTGGAAACCGCGTTTTTCCCTGTCGTTGGACAAATTGAATTAGTGGAAGGTCACAAAGTAGACGACGGGGTGCAAGAAGTATTCGTGAAGTTCGACAAATTGAGAGATTGCGATTTTGTCGGCCTGAGAATGAATGACCCTCTCGGATACAGAGTGAACTTCAACTTTTTAGACACAACGGGTGATAGCTACCACAGCAGACCCGAAGGATTTAACATTGCAGGCCCTTGGCGACTTTTCACCAATTTTGAAATTGACGAATTGCATATTGAAGCGGTTCATGAATGCAAAGGATTATTTGGAGATTATAGTGTAGTGAGTGTAATGAATGATGGGAAGTAATAAAACATACAAACGAGAATTTGCAGCCTTCATGGTTGTCATCACCATGGCCTGTTTCGTAGCAGGGTTCTGGCATCCGTATTTTAAAGAAGTGGCTGAACTACTACTTGTGCCATCATTCACCATGGCTGGCGCGGCGTTTGGATTAGACGCTTTCGCGAAGCAGGTGAAGAAATGAATAGATTAAAGAAAATAGCTATGTGGATTGCTGGCGCAATGTTTGCGCTTTTCACAGCCTATCAGATGGGGCGAATTAAAGAAGATTATGATGATAATATAAAAGATTTTGAAAAGGATAAGGAGGCAACAAAACGTGTCATTGAAACAGAAATTAATGTTGGCCGCGCTAGTGCTGTTGAGCGCTTGCGCCAGACCGGACGGCTACGCGACTGATACATATTGCTCCATCCCCCTGCCAACTGTGAGCCGCCACGATACGGAACAGTCTATCATTGAGTGGGACAACTATCTCGCGCGTGTAGACGCACTGTGTGGCCGAAGATGAAGAACAGGAAGATTAAGCGGTTGTGCACGAGAGTTCCCGGTTGCCGCGCATTCAAGTGCGGTGAGGATGGCTGCTTGCGTAAGAGCGTGAAGGTCCACCAGATCGCGCGCACAGGCAACGAACATCACCGCTTCTATGCTACGAAGGTGTGGAAGGCCATTAGAGACGTTTGCTTAGGCCGTATGCCGATCTGTGCGTCATGTTATGCCGCTGGTGTGATCACGCCAGCCAGCCACGTTGATCACATCCGCTCTTTCCGTAAAAACTGGTCACTCTTCATCGACATGAATAATGTGCAGCCACTGTGCCACGGTCCCGGAACAAACAGTTGCCACAGCAGGAAAACAGCAGCCGAAAACGCGGCTGGCGTTGACTATATCGAGGAATGGGATTTTAGCGACGTGGTGAAGAAGTATATGGAAGAAAACTAAGGAGCAGCCCAGTTGTGAACCATTCTCAAAATGGTCCATTCGCAGACGTGCAAAAAATTACAATGGCTGTGTGCTTTTCCGTAAAAAACGACTTTATAATTTGGGGGCGTTTTTTGCCCATTTTACGACTTTTTTGCCCCTTCATCTTTCGAAAAACCCGTTTTCGACCCCTGTTTTGCCATTTCTTGGAGTGGCTGTGTATTTTTCGCTCTCAAAACATGCTCATTTTGGCGATTTTGCCTGATTTTCCATGTGTTTTTGAGGTTTAAAACGGTGATTTTGGCTGGTTTTTGTTGTATATTTATCACACGTTGACACACCACAGATGTTCACTAAGTGTTCTCACATGTGGACAATGAGAAAAACAGTGATCGGCGGCGGGCACCCCGGCAAAATGACTGGATCATTTGTTATAACGGCCAGTCAGTTGGCAGAATAATGCTTGAACTTCATAC